>NZ_MUZW01000003.1:0-20900 GCF_003266085.1 Methanosphaera sp. DEW79
AAGTACTCCTGGCTTATTCTCTACTAATATACTAATGGTATGTTTAGGGTTAGTCATTATCTTCTTCCTCCAAATCACTAAAATCTGTTTTCATATTGTCAAGTCTACAACCTGGTGGAACTATAGGTAATAGTTCTTCAGAATCTATTGTAACATCTATCACTGTTGCTTCTCTTGATTTAAATGCATTCTGTATCGTTTCTCTTAATTCTCCAGGTTTTTCAACACGTTCTCCACATATTCCATAAGCTTCTGCTAATTTTACAAAATCAGGAGTTTCTGTTAATTTAGTAGCATAAACATGTTCATTAAATAATTTTTGAAGTTGAGATACCATTCCAAGGTATCTATTGTTAAGTATACATGTAACTATTGGCAAATCATTTTCTTTTATTGTTGCTAGTTCCTGTGATACCATTTGGAATCCTCCATCTCCCACTACTGCCAGAACATTTTCTTCTGGTTTTGCAACTTGTGCTCCCATTGCTGCTGGTAGTCCAAATCCCATTGTTCCTAGTCCTCCTGATGATATGAATGTTCTTGGATTTTTTGTTTTATAGTAGTGTGCCATCCACATCTGGTTTTGTCCTACATCTGTTGATACTATTGTTGTTGGTGTTACTGCTTCCATTATTTCCTTTATTGTTTCTTGTGGTTTTAGGGGAACTGTATCGTAGTTTATTTTAGGTTCTTTTTCCTTTTTTATTTGCATAAGATGTTTTGTCCATGTAGGCCTATTTGAAATTTGAACTTTTTTAATAAATTCATTTAATGTGATCTTTGCATCACCTACAATAGGGACATCTATAGGAATTGTTTTACCAATTTCTGCTGGATCTACATCTATTTGTATTTTTGTTGCATTTGGTGCATAATCTGTAATGTTACTTACACTTCTATCTGAGAATCTACATCCTATAGCAATTAAACAATCACATTCTGTTAGGGCTATGTTTGTTGATTCAATACCATGCATACCAATCATTCCAAGTGAAAGTTCATGGTCCTCTGATATTGATCCTTTTCCCATTAGTGTTGTTGCTATTGGTATGTTTGTTAGTGTTGCAAATTTCACTAATTCATCTGATGCATTTGATAGTATTACTCCTCCACCAGCAAGTATAATTGGCTTTTGTGACGTGTTTATTATCTCAATAGCCTTTTTTATCTGTTTTATATTTCCTTTTTTTGTTGGTTTATATCCTGGTGTTTGAGTATCTGGATGAATATCCTCAATATCTACATCTTCCTTAAGTGTATTATTTGGTAGGTCAATAACAACAGGACCAGGTCTTCCAGTTGATGCAATATAGAATGCTTTATCAACATATTCTGCTATTTGTTCCATAGTTCTTGGCTGGAAATTATGTTTACTAATAGGCATAGTAATTCCAAGAGTATCTACTTCTTGAAACACATCTTTTCCTATTAAATTTGTTGCTACTTGTCCTGTTAGGGCAATTATGGGTGATGAATCCATATGGGCTGTTGCAATACCTGTTGTGATATTGGTTGCTCCTGGACCAGAGGTTGCTAAACACACACCTATTTTCCCTGATGCTCGTGAGTATCCATCAGCTGCATGCACTGCTGCTTGTTCATGTCTAACTAAGATGTGATCAATATCTGATTCACAAAGCGCATCATAAAATGGTAACAATACTCCTCCAGGATAACCAAAGATAGTAGTTGTACCATTTTCTTTTAATTTCTTAATTAATAGTTCACTACCTTTCATTTTAACACCATTTTCTTATTGAGATTTATTTTTTTAATAATTTTTAAATATATATAATATATCTCTTTAGTATGTGTTATATTTTATTAGAATAATAGGGATATTTATTATAATTCTTACTTAATAATGATTTCTTTTAGTAGGAAAGTAATTCTAAATAAAAAAATAAAATTAATAAAAGTAAAGGGATATATTTATATATAATAAAATATTACGATAATAATTTTTTTTTATTAAGTACAAATACAGTACAAAAACAACAAGTACAAAAAATACCTTATTAACAGGACGTGATTATATAATGAAAATATTGATGGTAGGTAGCGGTGCACGTGAACATGCAATTGCTAAGGCATTAAATAAAACAGCAGATGTTTATACATATATGGGAAGAAAAAATCCTGGATTGGCAAGAATATCTAAAAATTATACAGTAAATGATGAATCTAATTTTAATGAAATTATTAAATTTGCACAAGAAAATAATGTGGAATTAGCATTTATTGGACCGGAAGCTCCACTTGAAATGGGAATAGTTGATGAACTTGAAAAAGAAGGAATACATTCTGTGGGTCCAACTAAAAGTGCAGCACAAATAGAAACAAACAAAGCATTCATGAGAAAACTCTTTGAAGATTATGATATTCCAGGATCAATTAAATATGGAACATTTTATGATTTAGATGAAGCTTATGAATTTATTGATAACTTTGATGAACCAGTAGTAGTAAAACCAATAGGATTAACTGGTGGAAAAGGAGTTAAAATTGTAGGGGATCAGTTAGCTGATAATGATGAAGCAAAAGAATATGTTAAAGAAATTTTCCATCAGAAAATGGGTGGATTTGAAGGAGTAGTAATTGAAGAATTATTACTTGGAGAAGAATACACAATACAAGCTTTTGTTGATGGAACACATCTTATACCAATGCCTGCTGCACAAGATCATCCACATGCATTTGTAGGAAATAAAGGACCAATTACTGGGGGAATGGGTTCATATTCAGATAAAAATCATTTACTACCATTTTTAACACAAGAAGATTATGATAAATCAGTAGAAATAATGGAAAAAACAATAAAAGCAATAGCAAAAGAACAAGAACCATATAAAGGAATATTATATGGTCAATTCATGTTATGTAAAGATGGTCCAAAAGTAATAGAATACAATGCAAGATTTGGAGATCCGGAATCTATGAATGTATTATCAGTAATAGATGATGATTTAGCAAAAATATCTAAACAAATAGTAGATGGAACATTAGATTCAGTGAATTTCCTTAATAAATCCTCAGTATGTAAGTATGTGGTACCTGATAAATATCCAAATACCCACGTTGCAGATACTGTTGTTGATGTGGATGAAGATAAAATCAATGAATTAGGAGCACAAGTATTTTATGCAGCAGTTTATCAGGATATGGATGATTCTATTAAATTAACTTCATCAAGAGCATTAGGAGTACTTGCAGTAAAAGATTCTATTAAAGAAGCAGAAAAAATCTGTGAAGAAGCTATAAAATATGTTAAAGGTGAAGTATACCATAGAAATGATGTTGCTACTGAAGAATTATTAAATGAAAAAATCAAACACATGGAAGAAGTTAGATTGTAATCTAACAACCTACTTTTTTTATTATCAAAATTAAATAAAAATCCATATAATTCTACACTACATTTTTAATAACTTAAATTTTTACTACAAATACGAGTTAATTATTCATGTTATCTATTTTTAAGTTACTTATTTTAAGAACTAGTAACATAATAATATATTATTTATTATTAAAATTATGAATTAATAATTTTTTTAGGGAAGGATTCGAAAATGAAAAACTTATTATCAATGTCTGATGCAAAAAATGAAGTAAATGCAATATTAGAAATAGCATCAGGTTTAAAATCAGGTGAAATAACTGAAAAACCACTAACAAACAAATATATTGGAATGATTTTTGAAAAATCATCAACAAGAACAAGAGTATCATTTGAAGTTGGAATTCATCAACTAGGTGGAACTCCATTGTATCTTTCAAGTAAAGACCTACAATTAAATAGGGGAGAACCAATAGAAGATACTGCAAGGGTATTATCACGTTTTCTTGATGGAATAATGATAAGAGCAAAAAAACATGAAAATGTAGAAGAATTAGTACAATACTCCACAATACCTATTATAAGTGGATTAACAGATAAAGAACATCCATGTCAAATTTTTGCTGATTTATTAACAATAAAAGAATATAAAGGCGATTTTAACGATAAAAAAATCGTGTTTATAGGTGATGGAAACAATGTATGTAACTCTTTATTACTAGCAGCAGCCTATGTTGGAATGGATATGACAGTAGCTTGTCCTGAAGGCTATGAACCAAATGAAAAAATATATACACTTGCAAAACAAGAAGCTCAAAAAACTAATTCAACAATAAAAATTGAAAACAATGTAAATGAAGCAGTAAAAGATGCAGATGTATTATATACTGATGTATGGGTAAGTATGGGTGATGAAGATGAACAAGATGAAAGAGAAAGAATCTTCAAACCATATCAAATTAACAATGAATTATTATCACAAGCAAAAGATGATGCAATAGTAATGCACTGTTTACCTGCAATAAGAGATCAAGAAATAACAGCAGATGTAATGGTATCGCCTCAATCAGCAATATGGGATCAAGCTGAAAATAGATTACATGCACAAAAAGCAATACTATATCATATTTTTAAAGAATAAAAGAATTTACCTTCCCATAAAATCTTTTATTAATCATCATCCAAAGTTATATATTTATTTTTTAATTATGAAGTGATAATATGTTATCAAAAAGAATCATACCATGTTTAGACTGTGATCTACAAGTACCTGAGGGTAGAGTAGTTAAAGGAGTAGAATTTAAACAAATACGTTATGCTGGAAATCCAGTTGAATTAGCAACAAAATACTATGAACAAGGGGCAGATGAAATAGTATTTTTGGATATAACAGCTTCCCATGAACGTAGATCTACAATGGCTGACGTAATTGAAAAAACAGTTGAAAATGTATTCACACCAATCTGTGTAGGTGGAGGAATACGAGAAGTAAAAGACTATGTGGCAATGCTTAAAGCAGGAGCAGATAAATGTTCAACAAATACTGCTGCAATAAAAGATCCGTCCCTTATAAACAGAGCATCTGAGCATGTTGGAAGTCAAGCATGTGTAATTGGTATTGATGCTAAAAGAAGATATGTTGAAAATCCATCAGAATCTGATGAACATTATATTGTAGAAACAAATGATGGATATTGTTGGTTTGACTGTAGTATTTATGGTGGACGTGAATTTACTGGAATTGATGCAGTTAAATGGGCAATAGAATGTGAAGAAAGAGGTGCTGGAGAAATACTCTTAACAAGTATGGATAGGGATGGTACAAAGATAGGTTATGATTTAGAACTGACAAAAACAATAAGTGAAAATGTTTCCATACCTGTAATAGCATCTGGTGGTGTGGGAAATCCTGAACATATCTATGATTCATTTTCTAAAGGAAAAGCTGATGCAGCATTAGCAGCAAGTATATTTCACTTTGATGAATATCCAATACCTCAAGTAAAAAACTACTTAAAAGATAAAAATATTCCAATTAGAATATAATTTAATATTTTTACTTTCTACTTTTTTTAAGAATATTTAATATCACTTCTAACATATTAATAATTAAATAAATAGAATACTTATGGTTATCATGACATTTTTTAGAGTTTTAAAAATATAACAATGATATTAATAGATTTTTAGTATTCGATAGGGTTAGATATTTAGAAAAACACTTTTTATGAAGGAGAAACTATGACATTAATAATAAGTATAACAACGCCTAATGGAATAATAATGGCTTCAGACAGTAGACAAACATTAAAAAATCCAAAACAAATGACAAGGATATCTACAAATTATGCAAATAAATTATTTGCTGTGAATGAAAGAATAATTGTTGGAACAGCAGGAATGGCATTTTTTGCCGATGAAACTGGTGTTCAAAGAAGTGTATCAACATATGTAAATGATTTCTGCAATACTAAATATTTAAATAATATGTCAGTAAAGGATGTGGCTACAGAGCTTCATTCATATATCAACAGTAAATATCCATGGAAAAAACAATTAGAAGCCTCAGCACAACAATTTAAATTAGATGCACAAAGTAAGGGACTAAATATTCTATCATTAGAAACAAAGGATAATGTTGTAGAATTTAAAGTTAAACATCCAAATGGTATGATTGAAACTGGAAATATATCTGTTGAACCAATTAATCTTTTAATAAGTGGATTTAATACTGATGGTTCATTTGAAACATATGAATCAATTTCTCCGGGTAATATTCAAGTAAAACGTGAAACTGATAATTATGGTTGCACATGGATAGGACAGGGGGATGTAGTATCACGTATGATTTTAGGATATGATGCTAAAATATTTAATACCTCTTTATTTCAGGGAATATCATCAACAACTTCACAACAAGATATTATAAAACAATTACAAGGACTAGAATACAACATACCTTGGCCATTACTAACACTACAGGATGCTGTGGACTTGGCAGTATTTTTAATAAAATCAACATCTATAATACAAAGATATGCTGATGGAATAACTATGGATGGTGGAGATATACAGGGGGTTGGCGGACCAATAGATGTTGCTATAATAACTAGAAAGGATGGAATCAAGTGGATAAAACAAAAACAAGTGATTTATCCTTCATTTGATTAAAAACTTTTTTTTTATTTTTTTTGGTGTTTATAATGTTTAGTGGAGAATTTATAGTAGATTTCAATGAATATGTGGGTGATTTTGATTTAATTTTAACAATGAATTCTGGTCAGACAAGTCAACCGCCATGGAAAATGGATGATAATAACTACTATGAAATAATACTGATTGATAATATTGATGTTTTAGTAAAAATAAGTCAAGAAAAATTAAATGATCCTCTAATTGTAAAATATTTCTCTAAAGAGGAATTTAATGTAGAAAAACTTAGAACTAAACTATTTTATATCTTTGATTTAGATTATAATATTAATGAAGTTTATGATTTTCTTGAAGAAAATAGTCAGTTAAGTGATGTTTATGAATTTAATAGGGGTTTAAGGTTATTTAAGTCACAATTTCCATTTGAATGTATTATTTCCTCTATCTGTTCTGCAAATAATTCAATAAAACGTTGGACAAAATCACTGTATGATATACGTAGATTTTGTGGTAGAAGTGTGGTTTTTGGTAAAGATACATACTATGTATTTCCAAGAGAGGAAGTCTTTATTAATATGAGTCTTGATGAATTAAAGAATTGTGGTGTGGGATATAGAAATAAGTATATGTTAAATTCCACAGAAAAAATAAGGGATTCTATAGATTTTCATGAAAATATCTTTAAATTATCATATAAAAAAGCATATAATGAAATTATAAAACTTGAGGGTGTTGGTCCAAAGGTAGCAGATTGTATATTGCTCTATGGTTATAATAAACATGAAGCATATCCTGTTGATGTTTGGATTAATAGAATAACAACATATCTTTATTTTAAAAATCAGAAAGTATCTAATGGAAAAATATCTTCATTTGCACATGAAACATTTGGTATGTATGCAGGTTATATTCAGTTATATCTTTTTAATTATGCAAGATTATCTGGTTTAATGAGTAAATTAAAAGAAATCTAATCTTCTAAAAGGAAATGTATTTTAGGGGGTCAGGGTAGAATGAATATTACATAAATTCTATATAATAATATGTTTTTCTTAATATATTAATGTTGTTTTATCTTTATTCATCAATTATTGTTATAGTGTTCATAACATCGCCTTGTCTGATTTTATAAACAACATCCATACCTTCAATAACCTGTCCAAATACTGTGTGAACTCCATCAAGATGTGGTTGTGGGCTGTGTGTTATGAAAAATTGACTTCCACCTGTATCTTTTCCTGCATGTGCCATGGATAATGCTCCAGTACCATGTTTATGTGGATTACCTTCTGTTTCACATTTTATTGTGTAACCTGGTCCACCTGTTCCATTACCATTGGGACATCCACCTTGAATTACAAAGTCAGGAATTACTCTGTGGAATGTAAGTCCATCATAAAATCCTTTATTAGCTAATTTTTCAAAATTTGCTACTGTTCCAGGTGCTTCATTAGGGAATAATTCTAATGTAATATCACCTTTTTCAGTTTTAATAATTGCTTTTTTCATTATTTCACCTTTGTTATATGTATATATTATTTTTACAATTAAAATATCTTATTTTATTATTAATGATTTTATTTGAATTTTTCAATAACATCTCTTAATACTTCAGGTATCTGGTGTATTTATTTTATACTTGAATATCTTATGAATGATTTTTAAATCAACTAAATAATAAAGTATGAATAATAAATATAAAAACTATGAATACGATATTTTGCCCAGATTGTGGAATGATAAGAAATAAATGCATATGTTCTAAGAAAGAGAAAAATCAAAATTCCCTCATTAGCAGACCTTCTACTGAGGAAAAAGAGTCTCTTCAACAACAACATCCCGATATAGACGATGAAATAATTGAAAACTTTCCATTTAAACAAGCAAGACATAATCAATTAGAACTCATAACAGAAATATTAAATGCTTTTGAGTCAGATAAACGTTATGTTATACTTGAAGCAGGAACAGGAACAGGAAAATCAGCTATTGCAGCAACCCTTGCTCAAATTCTACAACCAGCATATATTCTTACAATGACAAAACAATTACAAAGACAATATGCTGATGAATTTGGTTATGCTCAAGTTAAGGGAAGAAATAATTTCTCATGTATGGATAGTGGTTCTTTAAATACATGTGATCAAGGAACATGTCAAACAAGTAGAACAACAGAGGAATTTGCTTGTCCATATGGTATTAAAATAGAACAAAATAAACAGAAAAATATGGAAGATGATGATAATACCCAGTACTACAATACACCATTTTCATTTAAATCATCAGAACATTGTCCATATTGGAATCAGAAATCTATTGCAATAAATGAGCCTGTTACATTACTAAATTATGATTATGCATATCTTGAATTAAATTATGTGCAACATTTCCAAAAAAGAAATATAATGATACTTGATGAGGCCCATAATATTGAAGATAAGATAATGCATAAATTAGAACTTAATATTTCTGATAAACAGTTAAAAAAAGATATTAATCAGTCTATACCAAGAGAAATGATGTCATTTACAGATATTAAAGATTGGATTGCATTTCTTGAATCCATATTTGATTCATATAATGATATATATACAAACAATCTTACTAAGAAAAAAGCAGATAGAATAGAACGTACAAAAAGAAAACTCAAAGAAATCACTGAAAATATTAAGAAAAATCCTGAAAATTGGGTTGTTTCATTTGAAGGTGAGGTTGTTTCATTTAAACCACTTAAAGTGGATATGTATGCTGAGGATACATTGTTCCAGTATGCTGATAAGATATTATTTATGAGTGCAACTATACTTGATAAGGATTTGTTTTGTAAATGGTTAGGTTTAAATTCAGATGATGTTTATTATATACACAGTGAAAGTCCATTTAAAAAAGAGTATAGGCCAATACATATGAGACTAGTGGGGTCAATGGCTAAACGTGCTCTTTGGCATACAGCACCAAAAACAATACCTGTACTTCGAGATATAATGGATGAACATAAAAATGAGAAGGGTTTAATTCATACAAATAGTTATAAATGTCAAAAATATATAACAGACCATATTAAAGACCAAAGAATACTATCTCATTCACCTAAATCAAGGGATCAAATACTAGCAGAATTTGAAAGATCATCAAATCCTTATGTTTTAGTAAGTCCTTCCATGAGTGAAGGAGTAGATTTACCATATGAGAAGTGTCAATTCCAAATTATATATAAGGTACCTTATCCATATCTTGGAGATAAACAGATAAATGAAAGAAAAAATATTGATCCACAATGGTATGCATATAAAACAATAATGACATTAATGCAGGCATATGGTAGGGGAATGAGAGCAGAAAATGATAGTTGTGATACATACATCTTAGATAAAAATATACAATCAATTCTTAGAAATAAGATGTATAGAAAACTAATACCGAAATTCTTTAGAGAAGCCATTACTAATAAATAGAAAAAAGTTATTTAAAAAAAAGAAAGGAAGTTATGGTAAAATTTCATCAATAACTTCTACTACTTCATCTAATTCTTCTTTTGTAATTACAAGAGGTGGTACAAATCTAATTACATTACCATTTGCAACGTTTATAAGAACTCCTTTTTCTTGTGCTTTTTCAACTAGATTACCACAATCATAGTTAAGTTCTACACCTACCATTAATCCATGTCCACGTACATCAACAATACAGTCATGTTTTTCTTTAAGATTAGCTAGTTTTTCCATGAAGTATTCACCATTTTCTTTGGATTTATTAACTAGATCTTCTTCTTCATAAATATCAAGAACACATGATGCAACTGCAGTTACTAGGGCTGTTCCACCAAAGGTGGATGCATGGTCTCCTGGATTAAATCCACTTGCTACTTTAGCACTACTTAATACAACACCCATTGGTAGTCCTCCAGCTATAGCTTTTGCACATGTTGTAATATCTGGAACTGTGTTTGTTAGTTCTGAAGCAAAGAATTTACCTGTACGTCCAAATCCTGTTTGTACTTCATCAAATATTAAGAGAATTCCATTTTCATCACAGATTTTTCTAAGTTGTGGTAGGTAATCATCATCAGGTACACGTACACCACTTTCTCCTTGTATTGGTTCTACAAGTATTGCTGCAGTATTTTCTGTTATTGCATCTTTTACTTGGTCAATATCGTTGTAGTCTACATGAATAAATCCTTGTGGTAATGGATCTAATCCTTTCTGGTATTTTGGTTGTCCTGTTGCTGTTATTGTAGCAAGTGTTCTTCCATGGAATGAATTTTTCATTGCAATAATTTCACTTTTTCCAGTGTATTTTCTTGCAAGTTTTATAGCACCTTCATTTGCTTCTGCTCCACTGTTTGCAAAGAATACTTTTTCATGTGGAGAGAGTTCAACAAGTCTTTTTGCATATTCTGCTTGTTCTTCTGTGTAGTATAGGTTTGATACGTGTATGAGTTTTTTTGCTTGTTGTGAGAGTGTTTGGGCTATTTTTTCATGTGTATGTCCAATACTATTTACTGCTATTCCCGCTACACAGTCGATGTATTTATTTCCTTCTTTATCATACACAATACTTCCATGTCCATGATCTAGTACAAGATCATATCTTCCATATGTATGCATTACATATTTATCTAATGTTTCTTTTACTTGGTTGGTGTTCATTTTAATACTCCTTAATTATTATAGTATTGATGAAATAAGTTACTATAATTATACTATATATTAGTATGTTTAAGTTTAAGTTTAAAGTTTACTACTAGTAGTTATGATGTTANATGGTGTTTTAGAATCTTACTCAACATACTTTTTTTTTAAATTTCATTTTGATTTTCTATAATTTAAAAGATGGTCCATGTCATGGATATATTTCCATAAAATCCCTTATCAGATTTATTTTAGTTTCATCTCTATTTTTTTAAATCCTTCTATAAAAATTATATATATTTTATATGTGTATAATAGTAGTATAAAATGAATATAATCTTTAAATAAAGTTTACTTTAGTTTTTTTAAGTAAATTAAGGTTTTATTATTTTTTATTAAACAGATAAGGATAGAAAATATTATGGAAATTGGAAAATTATATGGTTTAGGGGTAGGACCAGGAGACCCTGAACTTGTAACATTAAAAGCAGCAAGAATTATTAAAGAAACAGATATTATATTTGCTCCACAATCACGTAATGGTAAACCAAGTGTAGCATTAAATATAGTTCAAAATATAATTGATGAAAGAGAAGAAGAATGTGAAATATTACAACCATTATTCCCTATGACTGAAGATAAAGATGAATTAGCAAAATCATGGGATGATGCTGCAGAAATGTTATTTGAAAAACTGTCTAATGGTTTAAATGCAGTATTTGTGACTTTAGGTGATCCTACAGTATTTAGTACATTTTCTTATGTTTCTAAAAGATTACAAAAAAAGGGTGTTGAAGTAGAATTAGTTCCAGGTATAACATCATTCACTGCATGTTCCACAACAGCAGGAATTCAATTAACAGAACAAGATGATATTATGGTTGTAGTACCACAAGTAGATGAAAGATTACCTAAATTATTACCATATGTTGATACGTTAGTTGCAATGAAAACTTCAAGACATTTAGATGTATTAGAAGATTGTATAAATAAAGATCCAAGAGAAAAAGAAATAGTATCTGTTCAAAACTGTACAATGGAAGATGAAAATGTTGTACACGGATTTGTAGATAATAAAAAGTATTTTTCAACTAGTATAATTAAGTTTAAAAAATAATCTTCTTTTTTTTTAAAACTTTTTAACTAGTTTATCACATAAATCATTCCAATTGAAGTTATCATATACTATTTTTTGAATCTCAGAGGGATTTCTTTTAAGTTTATTCCAATTATTAATTGTATATTCAAGAGTTTCCTTTAAATCATTAGTGTCATGATTAATTATTTTACCATAACTTGTTTTATTTATTATATCAGGAGATCCTCCAACATTTGTGGAGATAATATAATTTCCATGATATGCAGCCTCAAGTGTTGATATTCCAAAGCTTTCTTTTTTCGATGTGCAACAATATATACTTGATTTAGCATATTCTTGTGAGAGAAGATTTTTATCAGAAATATATCCTTTTAATATGATTTTATCTTTAAGTTCAGGTTTATTTTCAAATAAATTATTTATAAATTCTTTCATATCATCCATTACTCTACCAATAAGAACTAATCTCCATTCTTCTAAATTAATAGTAGTAATAACTTGAAGAAGCATATCTATTGACTTATTTTTTTTCTCAATATATCCAACATAGAGTATTATTTTTTCTTTATTGTTAATGTTAGTATTATTTTTCATGATACCATTGGGAAGATATAGTAACTTCTTAGGACTTATTATGTTACTTGTTTTTAGTGTATTGTAGTTTCGTCTTGTTTCAATACTAATAACATTTATGAATTTAAATAGGATTTTTACAAGAAATCTTCTTATCATTGGAAGTATACCTTTTCTTTTAACTAAAAAATCAATGTAATCATTGTTAGCATCTAATTTAAGATATATTTTTCCATGGGGATTGTATAATTTATATATTAGAACATACCATGGAAGAACATTGTATCGTAGATGATAGAATTGTATTATATCGATATTTTTAGCATTTTTCTTAATATACTCCATTACATCTTTTTTTTCATTCTTTGTATTATTTAGATAATTGATTTTTAAGTTATTATTTTTAAGTATTGTGTCGATGTAGGTGTAATTATCATTGTTGTAGGTGGTTATAGTACAATTATAATACTTAGCTAGGATATAGGGAATCATTCCCACATCCTTTGTAAGTATGTAATTGTATAATCCTGGAAATATACAGTTATACTTCTTCAATTTAATTCTCCTTAATTTTTAAAACAATATATTTCTACTTGTTTTCGTATTGTATGTGTTAATTCTTTTTCATCAGCTTGAATAGGCATTCTAAGTTCATCAAGAAGTTCAAAGTCTGTATCAATTATTTCTTCAACTCTATATATAAACCAACTTGTTGATTCGTCTTTTTCTTTTCTATTGAATAATGGATAATCAAATTCTTCTTTATTAAAACCATTTTTTCCACTATATTCTATTGTCATCTCATCATCATTATGTAAAATAATTTCTACTTCTTTAATTCCCTTATTTTCCTTTAAATCTATAAATCGATAACGATATGTTTCATAATTTATCATTGTAAACACTTGTATATTTTAATAATTGTTATTATATTATAAATGATATATAAGTATAGTAAATAAGAAAGTTTTTAGGTTGGATAATATGAAAGATAGTTTAAGTATAGATGATATAGACTTTGAAAAAGTAATAGATATGGGAAAATTTTCTTTATTTTTTTTAAGTGGAGTTGCTGTAGGTTATGGTATTAAAAAAATAGTTGATTCAGAAGAATTTGAATCTTTAAAAAGTACAATTCTAGATTCTATTGGTAACTCTGAAGATGAGGAAGTTCATCAAATTCCTATTAGTGATGTTGATGAAAGTTCTGAAGATGAATAGATAATATTTTTTATTTAACTTTTTTTTGGGGGATTATTTATTTACAAAGATAAAGTATCAATAATATTATTAAATTGGAATGGACATGAAGATACTGTGGAATGTTTGGAATCATTAAAACATGTTAATTATGATTTTTATGATATATATCTTGTAGATAATGATTCAAAAAAAGAATCTGTTGATTATATTCTTAATTATTTAGAAAATGATTCTTATTATTCACATAGTCTTGTTTTAAAAAATCAACTATATAATTATGTAAAATCAGATGATGTTGATATTTTATTTATAATTAATGATGAAAATTCAGGATTTGCTGGTGGAAATAATGTTGCCCTAAACTATATTTTAAAAACTAAGCTAACAGATTATGTTCTACTATTAAATAATGATACTATTGTATCACCTGATTTTATAGATGGATTGATTAGTAAGTTTAATGAATCAGATGACACTGGATTTGTTGGAATAAAACATTATTATTATCATGAAAGAAATAAGTTACAAACTGTTGGTGGAGGTATTATTGATTTAGTTCATGGTGAGGCTATGGCTGTTTTTGATGATACTAGGGATTCATTTGATTTTATTACAGGTTCGTGTATATTCACATCAGTTGATGTTTTAGATGAAGTTGGTACTATGAATGAGGATTTTTTCATGTACTGGGAGGATGTTGACTGGTCTAGTTGTGTTTGTGAACATGGTTATAAATTAAGAATTTCTAATAGGGGATGTATATATCATAAAGAAGGAGCTTCAATAAAATCATTATCTAGATTATATTACCACATGCGTAATAGAATATTCTATATGAAACGTCATACTAGTGGTTTAATCTATTATAAATTCATTATTTACATTGTATTGTTTGCACTTAAAGAATTCTTTATGAATATTTATAAAAATCCCAAATATTCTAAAGTTATTATAAATGGATTAAAAGATGGATTACTAAAACAAAATAAGTAATTTAAATCTAGATAATAACACTCTCTTTTTACAAATCTTTTTTTAAATATATTAATAAAACTTGAATTAGTCCTTATTTTATCTAATCTAATATATAGTTTGAATAACATAATAATAATAATAACAGAAAATCTGTTTAATATAATAAAAAAAGAATTCATATTGATATAAATATTCACATTTAATAAAGAATTTGGAGGAAAACCTTATTAAAATTAAAAAGATAAGCATGATTTTATTACTACTTGTCTGTTTATTTATGTTAGTATCAACTGTCTGTGCATCAGAGACCAACACTACAGATAATACAAACATACAAATAACAACAGAGGGTGCTGGCACAAATCATGTATTAGAGACAAAATCTCTAAAAAAATCTTCAGTAAATATGAATAAAGAAGTGTCTTTAAAAAATAACACTATAACAAAACCTATTACAAAAAGTATAAAACAAGAAACTTCTACTAAAACAAATATAACAAAAACAACACCTAAAACTACTGTAAAAAATAACACTGTAACAAAAACTACTACAAAACAAGCCACTATTAAACCAAATAGAACTATATATATAAGTAATTCTGGTTCAGATAAAAATAATGGTTCACAAAAAGCTCCATTTAGAACATTAAACTATGCATGTGACTATGCAATGACTCATTCTGATGTTAATTTAATATACATATATAATGGACAGTACAGAGTTAATCAAACAATATCAATTACGAAAAATATTAATATTACAGGACAAAGCAAACCAAATACTCTTATAAAACTAGAAAATGCACGTTTATTTGAATTAAATAAAACAAAAATAACTTTTAATATCAGTAAATTAACAGTAAAAAATGGTAATACCACCACATATGGTGCAGTAATTAAGATTAATTCACCATCAACAACATTGTATGTAAATAACATATCATGTATGAATAATAAGGGAAGTCAAGGTGGTGCAATAGGAGTATTGTCCAGTAATAACAGAGTTTATATTAAAGATTCAACATTTAAAAATAATATAGCAACTGTACGTGGAGGAGCACTATGTTTTTCTGATAGAAGTAATGTGGTAGATATAATAAACTGTTTATTTGTAAATAATACAGTTCAAACAGAACACTCCATGTCTGATACCTTAGGTACAGGTGGTGCAATATATTCTGGAGGAAATACTAGTTTAGTTGTAAGTAACTCTTCATTTGGACAAAATACTGCAGGTTGTGCAGGAGCAATATACAATGCAAATAATGGGACCTTGATTATAAATTCATCATCATTCACATCTAATAGAGCAGAATATGAATCAAAATTAGGATATGGTGGAGCAATAATGATTGGTAATGGATTTTTAACAGTTAAAAAATCCACATTCAGATATAACTATGCTCTAAATGGTGGTGCTATTAGTATAAACAGTGGAACTAACGCATCAATATTCTCAACCCTCTTTTATAATAATCATGCTAGAGAAACAGGTGGAGCAATATCATGTTTTGCAGATTTATTAATTGACAACACAACATTCACATCAAATAAAGCAGATAAATATGGTGGAGCATTCTATAACATAGGTGCAAGTGATATAATCTCAATAAACAACACAATATTCACTTCAAATAAAGCAACAAATAATAAAATTATAACATATGGTGGAGCAATCTGTGGAAGAGGATTCATGTCAGTATATAACATAACAAATTCAAGATTTAACAACAACTTGGCAAGTTATGGTGGAGCTATAAGTTCAGAATCAACATATCTAACTTGGACTCTTAAAAATACTCAATTTAACAACAACGTTGCAAAGTACGCAAGTTCAAGAGGTGGAGCATTCTACATGGAATCAATTAGAAGTCAAGCATATATTGAAGCATGTTCCTTTAAAAATAACACTCTCGCTGGTGGTGGTAAATCATATGGTGGTGCTATATCAATATTTGGAAAAGAAAATATCATCTCTGTTAGAAGCACATATTGTAATGGAAATCTTGCACAATATGGTGGAGCATTATATAATCATATGGATAATTACCTTGTTGTAGCAAACTCAGAATTTATTAAGAATAAAGCTCCTGGAAAATGGGGTCGTGGAGGAGCAATATTTGCTAATGATGATCTTAGAATCTTAGACTCTGTATTTTTAGATAATACTGCAGGATTTGCTGGAGGAGCAATATTTGTAAATAAAACCTGTCAAATAGTAGGTTCTTCATTATATAATAATAAAGCAGGAAATAACAATGGAAATAACATATATTCAACTACGCAAGTTAAAGGAGAATATAATTGGTGGGGTTATAATAACATAAGTATGATTAAGAAAAATAATTATAATGTTAATGATGACTGTCCAATAGTATTTAGTGGGCATATTTATAACTGTAGATATAATCCAATATCAAATGTTACAATTTACACAGTATATGCAGATACATACTTCTATAATGATAATGGTACACTACGTAGTACAACTCATGTAATACCTCCAAGAAACATCACAATCTTCAATAATAAAACACCACAAACAAAAACAGTAGAACTAAATTATAAGGGATATTATCAGTATATAATTCCTGGAAAAGTATACACAACTATTAATGTAAGATTAGATGGTACAACATTGAAACTTATATACATAGCATAACTAAGATGTAAGATTTAAAGATCCTTTCATTTTACTTTTTTTTAAATTTTCATTTTTTATAAAAGACCTATTTTTTCTATAAAATATCTATATAATTTTTTTATTTAACTACATCTAGTTAATTTAAATAATATATAAAAAAACAAATATAAATATTAATTAGTAATTTTTTTAGAAGATTAATGATAGGGAATAAAAGGGGATAAAATGACTAAACAATTAAAGATAGCAGTTTTTCATAACCTGCCTTCTGGAGGAGCTAAGAGATCATTATATACATATATTGATTATTTAACAAAGCATGGACATATTGTAGATGTGTTCATACCAGAAACAGCTAATGAGGAATATTTACCATTAGAACCAATAGCTAATAATGTAATTAAATACGATGTAAAACCTAGTTTTTTCAGAGAGAAAATTTATTCAATATTCAGTTATGTACCAGCTATTATTAAGAAAGTATCTCTAAACAACGTTTTCAATACTGAAAAAAAAATAGCTGTAGATTTAAATTCATCAGATTATGATATAATCTACTGTGAACAGGATCAATTTACAATGACTCCCATAATCTTTAAATATTTAACAAAACCTAATCTATACTACTGTCAACAGCCAATTAGAACTGATAAAATACTAAAAATAGTAAATAATCAAAAGAAAAAGTCAAGCATATTTAATAATAGATTAATTAAGCCATTTGCACAATATTTTGTTAATTATGTTGAAACAAGGGATTATGAAAGGGATCTTGAATTTGCACAGTACTCAACAAATCTTCTTGCAAACTCATATTTTAGTCATGAAAATATTCTAAGACAATATGGTAAAAATGCATATGTGTCATATATTGGTGTGGATACTAGTATGTTTAAACCATATAATCTTGAAAGAGAAAACTTCGTACTATCTGTTGGTACATGTATACCACCAAAGGGTTATGATTTTCTAATTAAAGCAATAGCACATATACCAGAAAATCAAAGACCTAAACTAGTTCTAGTAGGTAACAGTAGTGATGAAGGATGGGTAAACTATCTTAAAACATTAGCCAATAGGAAGAATGTAAAACTAGATATTCATTCAATGATTTCAGATGTTGAATTAATTAAGCTATATAATACAGCTAAATTAGTTGTATATGCACCATACTTAGAACCTTTTGGATATGTTCCATTAGAAGCAATGGCTTGTGGAACACCTGTTGTTGGAGTTAAAGAGGGAGGAGTTAAAGAAACAGTACAACATAATAAAACAGGACTTTTAACTCAAAGAGATGAAAAATCATTTGCAAAGGCAATAATTACCCTATCAAATAACAAGGAACTATGGAATAAATTTTCATACAATGGAATTAAAACCATACAATCCTATTGGACATTAGAACATGCAGGTAACAGATTATTAAATCATATATATAGAATTTTGGATAATCAAGATGATTAAAATGACAAAACCATTAGTATCAATAATATTATTAAATTGGAATGGGTATGATGATACATTAGAAGCATTAGAATCATTATATCAAATAAACTATCCTAACTATAATGTGATTGTTGTTGATAATCATTCAACAAATGAATCTATAGAAAAAATAACTGAATATGCAAAGGGAAATATTAGAATTGAAACTGAATTTACAAAATATCAAAATAATAAACCCATTCAATTAACACATATAATGGAAGATAATTTGAATAAACAAGTAGATAACACTTCAACAATAGAAAAAAAGAAATTATTACTTATAGAAAATTATGAAAATTATGGTTTTGCAAGGGGAAACAACATAGCCATTGATTATACCTTAAAACATGATAATCCAGAGTATGTATTATTATTAAATAATGATACTATTGTAGATGCTAACTTTTTAGATAATATGGTTGATGTAGCATTAAATGATGATAAAATAGGTATTATAGGTCCAAAATTTTATTATTATGATTATGAAGGAGTGCATGATAAAATATGGTGTATTGGAAGTGTTGTGGATTTAGATGAATATCCTGGACATCATAGTATAATGGATGAGGAAAACTATGATATTTCAGGTAATGTTGTTGAATGTGACTGGGTTTCAGGTGCAGGATTACTTATTAAAAGTTCGTTAATTCCAGAGAATTATCTTGATACTAGCTTCTTTTTTGGTTGTGAAGATGTTGATTTAGCAGTCACTGTTAAAAATAAGGGTTATAAGGTAGTGACTGTAATGAATTCTATCGTATGGCATAAGGTTGGAATGTCAAGACATAAGCATTCTACCTTTCATACAGAATATAATCATATTAAAACAAATTTGCAGTTTATTAAAAAGCATAAAAAACATTATTATCTTCATTTGCCAATCTATGGTTATCAAATCTTTAAATTGTATGTGAAAGCTATTGTTAATAGATTTTCTTAATTTAAATTCCTAATTTAAAAGAGAATAATTATTACTTTTTCATATTTTTTTATTAAAAAAGCTATAGTTTTAAATAATAACACCAAGTAATATAACATAAACCTACTTTTAATAAGTAAGGTTTTTAGAAGAATTAATTTATTATAATAGAATTTTATTAAATAATTTAATTAGGGGTTGTTAAGATTAAAAAACTATTTATCATAGTCTTAATGTCTATGATATTATTAGGTATATCAGCAGTATCTGCAGAAAATACTACACACAGTATAACTGATACTCCAACAGTATCAACCAGTACTGCAGATATGTCTAAAACAGTTTCCACTAAAACTGTAGCAGAAAATACAGAAGTTAGTGAAAATACATATATAAATCATGCAAAAACAAATGAAGTTACACACTCAACCACACAAAAAGAGGTCACACAAAAATCCATAAAAACAGCACAAGACTTATCAAGTACAAATAAATCATTAAAAGGTACTATACCAACAAGAATGTCAGTAACTAATAAAATAACAACATATAATACAAAAGTACAATTAACAGCAACAGTAGTTAACAATAAAACAAATGAATATGTAACAGAAGGTAATGTAACCTTTAAAATCAATAATTCACCAATTGCAACATCAAAAATAACTAATGGAAAAGCACATTGTACATATAATCCAATTAATTTAACACCAAAAAAATACACAATTACAGCAATATATTCTGGAACCCATGTATTTAAAAATTCATCAGCAACAGGAACATTAACAGTAACTAAGAAAAACAGTAACATGGTATTATCTGACAAAGTAATATCATATGGAAATAAAGTTCAGCTAGTAGCTACAATCACT
>NZ_MUZW01000047.1:0-29882 GCF_003266085.1 Methanosphaera sp. DEW79
TTCATCTTCAATTTCATGAAGATACTTTTCATTAGGATAAGGCCATAAGTCTTTTACCATATTTCATCACCTTAACCTTAGTTTGTTATTAACTATTATATCGTTTTATTTATATTAATTTTATTATTACTTCAGTATTCCTTTCGTTTCTCGTGTTTTCTACTTCAAAGTTTTGTCCTGCCATTATTTGTTACTGGATTTTCTGGTTTGAAAGGATTATCAGGTAATCTTGGTGATAATTGTGGATATTTATCTTTTGATGGTTTATCATGTGATTGAGTTGGATTATTATTAGAGGAAGGTGTTGGATTTGGTAATTGTGGATTCTTTTCAGATGGAAGAGATGGAAATTGTTTATGTATTCTTTGTCTTATTCTATCATAGATTTGTTTATATTTTACACGTGCATCTTGTCTTGTTTCTTCTTCTTGATTATTTAGATTTATTGTAATGTCTATTGTGTGTTTTATGTTTTTGTTTCTGCGTATTTTATCATATTTGTGTTCAATGTTATCATAGATTTTATTGTTAAGGTTATAGTCAAAGGTTGGACTTCTTCCATTATGGTATGATTGTATTGTTTCATTTCTGAATGTATGATGCAGAAGGTATAACTGCATGAATTTATTAAAAGTCCCATCATCTCCAAATACTTCAGGGTGAAACATTAGATAATAATAAAGGTAATCTTTATTTAAAAGTAGTAAGTATTTAAGAAGAGGTAAATTGTATCTTTACATATATATATAGATACTTTATTATTTGAGTATAATCCATCAAGAAACTACATAAAGAATTCAAATAATTAAATACAAAGCAAAAACATAAACTTAATGCAACAAAACTATGGATAACATATGAAGATAAGTGGGTAAGAATAAGTCACAAAGAATTAGATGGAGAAATAACATGAATAGGAAAGTTTTGTATAACTTAACTAACAAAAATATATAATTAACAAAGTATTAATAATTGTTACATACATTCTCCATATAAAAAAAAATTTATTTTAAATAGTTATATAAAGTTGTGTGTGAATTTTTTTATGTTTTCTATGTCATTGTTGTTTGGTCGTCCCGTGTTCATTCCAACAAATTCTCCTGGACAATGAAATTCCTTAGAACTTATTGGTATATTATATAGTTGTGCCAATTCTTTTACTTGTTCATATGTTGATTCTATACTTCCTGCTGTGCTAAAGTTAACTATTAGTCCTATATTTACATTAATGTTGTTGAAAAACTTTGTAATTGCTGGATCTATACTGTTTCCATATATACTACTTCCTAAAAATAGTATATCCACATCTTTCTCCAGTGGTTTATCTATTGTTTTTGCAGTTATATTCAGTTCTTCTGCTATTGCCTTTGCTAATTTTTGTGTGTGTCCTGATTTTGTATAATATCTTATTTCTATATTCATAGTAATATCTCATATTATTATATTTTTAAGTTTGTAAGTGTTGGAAATTAAATTTAAACTTAGTGATTGTATTTATGTTTTTATTTATTTATGAATTTTCATGTATGGTTTTATTATATTATAAATACAAATATAATAATACAATACTGATTTATGTATTAATATAATAAGGAGGATAATAGTTATGAAAGTATTAGGAGTTGTAGGAAGTCCTAGAAAAGATGGTAATTGTGATGTTTTAGTAAAAGAATTTTTAGATGCTGCTGATGCAGATACAGAATATATCTTTTTAAATCATAAAAAGTTATTTGGATGTAATGCATGTATGGCTTGTGAAAATGGTGATTGTGTTATTGATGATGATGGTAATGATATTATTAAATCATTGTTAGATGCTGATGTTTTAGTATTTGCAACACCTATATATTATGGTCAAATGTCTGCTCAGGCTAAAGCATTTGTTGATAGATTCTACCAAATTTCTAGAAATGAAAATAAATCACTTGAAGGTAAAAAAGTTGTAACTATCTTTACACAAGCTCAACCTGAAAATGTATTTGGTGATTATATTGATTCATTTAAAGTAATGCCTTTTGGATATATGGGTATGGAAGTTATTGGTAATGTTACTGCTATGGGTACTTCATCCAAAGGAGATAAAGAAGAATTAGCTAAATATATTGATGAAGTAAAAAGTATTGCTTCAAAATTATAATCTCTCTTCTCTTTTTTTATTTTTTTTATTTGTGTTATTTTATATTAAATATTTATGTTTGTTAGGAGGAAACTTTTTTTGATAGAGAAAATTAAATTTAAAATGTCTTGTGGTGAAATTTATGGTTTTTTATATCTTCCAGATAATATAACATGTACATTTCCTATTGTTATTTTATCACATGGATTATCCTTAAATCATACATACATGAAACCTTATGCTGAAAAATTATTAAAATATAATATTGCAAGTTTTATATTTGACTTTAGAGGTGGAGGATATGGTTGTTTAAGTAGTGGTAAAATAAGTGACATGACTCTTAATAGTGAAGTTAGAGATTTAATGAGTGTAATTGATTTTATAAAATCACTAAAATCTATTGATAATGATAGAATTTATCTTGCAGGACATAGTCAGGGTGGATTTGTAAGTAGTCTTGTTGGAGCAAAAAGAGTATCTGAAATTAGGGCATTGTTTTTATTTGCTCCAGCATATGTTATATGTGATGATGTTAGAGAGACTACTAAAAGAGAAAAAAATGTTTTAAATTTAATGCCAGAACATACAAAGGACACCTATATTAAGTGTGCTAAAAATGTTAATTTATATAATGATATAACAGATTATAATAAATGTGTTTATATATTTCATGGAAAAATGGATTCTCGTGTACCTATATCATATTCATATGAGGCATGTAAAGCATATGATAATTGCAAGTTAATTGTATTTGATAATGAGGAACATAGATTTAGTGATAAAACAAAGGATGTTGTTGTAAAAAAGATGAGTGAAGTTATATTAAAATAAACTCTATCTTTCTAAAGAATTATTAACTTATTATAAGAAATATAATATGTAGAGGATAATATTTTCCATAATATTTATATTATTTATTATTAAGAAAGATATGGAGGTAAATATATGGTAAATCCTAATAAGAAAGTTAAAAGACCAGATGGTTTAGGTAAAATATACAAATATAAAACTGATGAAAATGAAAATATACTTACACTACCTATAAGTGAATTATTAAAAGAAAATTACATCTATATCTATAGGGCAATAAATAAAGAAAATTTCTATATTGTACCAGATGATTCATGCTTCTTTTTTAAAGAAATTATATATGAAAATGAGGTTGTTGGATTTGCAACATACCGGCCAAGTAATATAAATGAAAGCTCACTTGTAATGCAGTATATTTATATTCTTCCAGATTATCGTGGAAAAGATTTACTTGTAGAAGAAATTGATGAAGCTGCATCATTATTTGAGTCAAGTATATTAATTGAATATCCAAGTAGAGCTATTGTTGATGTACTTATTAAACATAAACTTGCAAGAGTATTTAATAATCGATTTGTTATATCAAGAATTCCATTTATTATTCCAATGGTTTCACTTAGTGATGCAAATAGTAAAGTTGTAAGAGAAGAATTTGATATGACAGATAAAAAAGGTTATAGTAAATTATCATTAGTATATGACCTAGATTTATGTGCTGTTGTTGGACTAGCATCTAGTGATATTGAAAACATGTATACTGAAGATGTTACTGAAGATGATGATTTAAATAATTATAATACAATGAGTCTACCTCTTAGAGTTGATAATGAAAAATTCAATTGTATAGAAAAACGAGAAAATGAATCTATGATACAAGATGAAACCTACTTTAAAAAAGTACGTGAGATTATTGATAGTCAGGATGAAATTATTCAAAACTGGTTAACAATATTATAGATTCTTCCACATCTATTTTTTTTAAAAAAAGGAAACATATACACCTTCCTTTTAATAATTATAAAACATTATTATTAAAAAAACTATTTTTAATAAAATAATAAAAAGAGTATAATTTTGAGTAAAAAGAAATTATTTATGATTTAAATCATTAAAAAATAAAACATCATCACAAACACAATCAAGCAACTCTATATCATGACTTACAACTAACAAGCCAATACGACGTTTTCTACACTCCTTAATTAAATAATGCCAAATTTGTACCTGTGTAACACTATCTAGCATTGTTGAAATCTCATCAGCTATAATAAATTTAGTTTTAGGATTCAAAGCTCTAATAATAGAAAAACGTTGTAATTCGCCACCAGATAACTCATTAGGCCAACGTCTCATCCAATTTTCTTTTAAACCAAAATTATCTTTTAATTCTTTTGAAGGATTCCATGATTCCTTTAAAATATCATTCATATACCATCTAGGATTCATAGTCTTTTCAGGATGTTGAAATATTAATTGAACAGGATAAACACCCTTATCTTCAATTGTTTTATCATCTATTGTAACATTACCTTCATAACTACTAATATAACCTGATATAATTTTACATAATGTTGTCTTTCCACAACCACTATCCCCAAACAATCCTATTATCTTATTTTCAGGTAAAGATAAAGAAATATTATTAAGAATATTTCTATTATTATAACCAAAGGTAATATTTTCAGCTTTAAGAATCATATATTAAACCTCCCTATTATATAAATGACATCTAATCTTAGCATTATTGTACTTAATTAATATAGGCTTTATATTTTTACAAATATTCATCTTACATGGACAATTCTCATAATAAACACAACCTTTAACATCTTCTAAAGGTTGTATGCCTTTAGTTAATATGAAACCATTTCTAGGAAGAGCCTTAATTAAAGATTTAGTATAAGGATGTAACAAAGTAGATGGAGAAAGGAAATTCTTTGTATCATTAATTTCAATAACATAACCTGAATAAAATATTGCTATTCTATCAGCTGTTTTTAAGGCAACATCAATTTCATGAGTAATTAACAATACACCCTTATTATCTTCTTTCATCTTTCTAATATTTTCTATAGTTTCTTCAACATCCTTTGTATCTAATCCAGGAGTAGGTTCATCAGCAACAATTAAATCAGGATTAGATAATAATGCTGTGGATAATAATACTTTACGCACCATACCACCAGATAATTGAAAAGGATACATTGAATCTACAGACTTATCTAAACCATATTTTTCAAATATTTTCCTTTGATTAATTCTTTTTCTTTTTTCATCTTCTTTATCTTTAACCTCACCTATTACTTGATTAGATATTTTCATTAAAGGATCTAGAAAATTAACTGATTGAGGTATAAGACAAATTTCATCACCTCTTAGTTTTTCTTTATCTTTTTGTTCTATGATATTTCCTTTATATTTTATAACTCCTTCACATATAGCATTTTCAGACAATATTCCAAGAATTGCATGGGCTAGTAAACTTTTTCCAGAACCACTTGAACCTAGAATTGCAACTATTTCTCCACTATTTACAGATAATGATAAATCATTTATAGTTTTTATAGTACTCTTTCTTAATCCTTGAATATAACGTGAAAAAGAAATTGATAAATTTGAAACTTTTAATAATTCACTCAATATTATCACCACTTCTTAAGTATTTGCCTTTGTAGGATCTAATAATTTTGATATTTCTTCACCTATCAAATCAAATAATAATACTATTATAAGTAAACATAACCCTGGGAAGAATGCTAACCACCATGCACCAGTTACTAAGTATTTCATTGATTCTGAAAGTATAATTCCAATTGCTGGTTCATGTGCTGATAAACCAAAACCTAAAAATGTTATACTTGCCTCATGCATAATTGCATGTGGAAATATTAATAATGTTCCTACAATAATCTGAGAAAATACTAAAGGTAAAATATGATATCTTGCTATAAAATACTTATTTCTACCATACTTATATGATAATTTAACATATTCAGTATTTTGTATTTCTTTTATTTCTACTCTTAATACTCTAGCTAAACTAATCCAATGAGTAACTGCTACACCTATTATAACACCATAAGCACCTTTACCCAGACATATTGAAATCATAATTAACAATAATAAATGAGGTATTGATGCAAATAAATCAATAATCCAGGAAACTAGAATATCACAGTATTTATTAATACTTGAAATAAATGATATGAATATTGCAATAATACTAGATAATATAGAAGATATGGTTCCAATATATAAACTTAATCCTAAACCTTTCATTGTTCTATTAAACATATCTCTACCTAACCAGTCAGTTCCAAAAATATGTTCTAATGATGGTGCTTGTTGTCGTACTAAAAAGTTAGTTGTTATATCATTAGATTTTATCATATAGCTACTTAAAGCTATAACTAATAGTAAAAATACTGTTAATACAATTATTAATATAGTTTTTTGTCTTAAATTAAATGATTTAAAAATATCATATTTATTCCAATTAATCATTATTATCATCTCTCATACGGACATCCACATATTTATAGGATATATCTGCAAGCATATTACCTACAAATACAAATATTGTACTTATTAAAACAATTCCTAATAATAAAGACACATCTGATTTAAGACCTGCAGCAACAGTTGCCTGTCCTATACCTGGATATGAAAATACTTGTTCTATTAAAATTGTTCCACCAAATAATTCATTAAATGAGAGAAATTGTAAAGTTAATGCAGGTAATAATACATTTCTTATTCCATGTTTCAGAATAATATATCTTCGACTCTCTCCTCTGGCTTTTGCAAAAAGAAAATAATCACTATTTTCTATATTAATTATTCTATCCCTAGTATATAATGCAATAGATGCAATACCAATTATACTTAAAGTTATAGTAGGTAATATAAGTCTATATAACCATTCCCATATTGTTACTTCATTAGCTATTACACCTACAGGTACAGCTAAACCAAAAGGAAACAATTTAAGATAAACTGAAAAGATAATCATTAAAATTAATGCTATCCAGAAACTAGGTGATGATTGTAAAATATAACAATATGTTTTAATAAGTTTATCAGTTAAACTGCCTCTTTTAGCACCAGCAATAATTCCTAATATAAAACCTACAATACCTGATATTAACCAGGAAACTGTCATTAATATCAGTGATGCTGTGAATTTTTCTCTTATAACATCAATTACGGGACGTCTATAAATTAATGATATACCTAAATCAAATTGAAGCAAACTAGTAATCCAATTAATAATTCTCTCATTTAATGTCAAATTAACTCCCCAATATCTTTGTAAGATAATCATTTTTTCAGGAGAAACTGCAATTCCCTCCAAATAAGATGATACTGGATCAATTGGAGAAAAATGGATCATAAGAAAACTAATAAGGGCAATTACAATAAGAAGAATTGTGAGTCGTAACATTTTAAAAGTAAAAAAATGAATTAATTTATAATTTTTAATAAGATCACCTTCTTTTATGAATTTTATATTTTCATGTTTTATGGACTTTAATGAAAAAAATTTTTCAAAAGAAGTATTATTTTTTCTCATCAAAATATGTATTTGAATTCCAGAAAAAAATTTGAAAAAAATTATTTCTCATATTCGTCACATCCTTTTTTTTATTTAAAAAAAATATTATTTATTCAATATAACTATTGAATAAAATCCTCACTTTTTTCTAAATTAGCTTGTTGTATTATTAGAAGTAGTTTCATTTGAAACAGTTGTATTATTTTCATTATGTTTCCAATCATAAATATTACCTAAGAAATCACCACCATGAGGATAAATCTTCTGAGTATTTGGAGATATATCTACTCTATCACTGACAAATAATAGGAAAGGTTTTGTTGCAAGAGGTATGTATGGATTGTCCTTTTTAGCAAGTTTATCTACTTCCTTCCAACTATCATAAGAACTATTTAATTCAATATTCATGGCATTTTCCATTAATTTATCTACTTGTGGATTATTATAACCAGGTACATTATTCCATCCTTTTCCAGCTAAACTAGAACTATAATATTGATATAACATGTAAGGATCTAAATCTCCACCAGAAAATACAAAAGGTTCTGAGGATTTGATGTTTCTTATTTCACTCCATTGTTTTGATTGTGGTATTATTTCTATACCAAAATCTTTTGCTTGTTGTGATACAGAAAGTGCTATTATTTGATCATCTTGATCATTTGATCCATAATTTAAATTAAAAGAAGCTTTTTTACCATCTTTTTCAACAATTCCATCTCCATCACTATCTACCCAACCATTACTAGCTAAAATTTCTTTTGCTTGAGTTATATCACCATCAGATAAGCTACTATTTAGTGACCATGGTAATGATGATGAAACCACATCATATAAAGGATCTGCAAGGCCATTATATGCTCCTTGTGATATATTTGTACGGTTAATACCAATCATTAATGCTTCTCTAATTGCAGAGTCTGATGTTATGTCATTTCCTATATATGATTTACCATCTACAGTTTTTTCTTCTGTATTATTCATTACTGGTAATGAAAGATATCGTCCATCTATAGAATGCATTATTTGTGTATGCATACCCTCTATTGTACTGTTTAAATAAGTAACAGGTACTTCTACAACATCTATTTCACCATTTTTTGCAGCAACAAATGCTGTTTCAGCATCTAAATATACATTGGTTATTTTTCGATAGTATGGTTTTTTTCCATAATAATCCTCATTTCTTTCGAATATTACTTGTTGACCTTTATCCCATTGTTTTAATTTATAGGGTCCAGAACCTATAGGATTTTCACCATATGTTATATTATTATATGAATCAGAGGGTACAATACCCACATGTGCTAATTTATTAATAAATGTTGAATCTGGTCTGTTTAATGTAAATTGTATTGTTGTATCATTAACTTTTTGAGCATTATCTAAACTTTCTAAGTTTGTTGTTTCTCCAGATTCTTTTGCTTTATTATATGTAAATACTACATCTTCAGCTGTTAATGGACTTTCATCTGTAAATTTTATTCCTTCACGAATATTAACAGTATATGTTTTTAAATCATCAGATATATTATAACTTGTTGCTAAATCATTAATCAAAGTAGCATTAGAATCATATTTAAATAATGTACTTTGTATTAATGGATCATCACGTTTACCCCAACCTGTCATTGGATTAAATCCACTTTCAGGTTCACCACCATGTGCTGCTATACATACAACCAATTCATCATTAGGACGATTTTGAGAGTTATTGTTTGTAATAACTACCATTATTGCACTTATAATGATAATTACAGCTATAATTGTAATTATATATTTATTTTCCATTTTTTTCATCTTCTTTTTTATTTTTTTCCATGTTTAATTATTAGAAGTTTGTATTGTGTATTACTATTAGCTTATTGTACAAGAAAAAAGTAATACTTTTTTTATAACTTGTAATAATTAGTAATGATTTAATATTACAATAATATTTAAATGTTACTATTTTTAATAAAAGTAATACGTACATACAGCTACTATCAAAAAAAAGTAATACAAAAAAATTTCTTTCAAAAAAAAAGTAGTTGATTTAAAATCTAGATTATCTATAAAAGCTTTTAGTCCCTTGATTTAAGGTTATACTAATTTAGAACTATACTCTTTTTATTTTTTTAATATTGTTAAAAATAGTTTTTTATAATAATACTTGTGTTTATTTTATACAAAAACATCACTAAATATTTAATAATTATAAACATAATTAACAATAAAATCTTTTTAAAAAACACTAAAAACAGACACATTCCATATTCTCAAAAATAAATAAAAGAAGAAATAATTATTCTTCTTCTGTTTGGTTAGTTAATTGTCCATACTCTTTATCTAATAAGTATAGTAATTGTGGTGATTCAAGTGCCATTTTAACTTTTCTTAAGTCTTCATGTGCCAGTTCTTCTTCCTCTACTTGTTCTTCTACAAACCATAATAAGAATTGATTTGTTGCATGGTCTTTGATTTTTATACTTAAATCTACAAGATCATGTATAAGTGATGTTACAAGTTCTTCATGTTCTAATATTTCTTCATATACTTCAACAGTATTTTTCCATTCTCTTTTTGGAGTATCTATTGCTTGTAATACTACACTTCCTCCTTTACGTAGGATATAATCATAGAATTTCATTGCATGATCAAGTTCTTCTTGAGCATGTACACGTAGAGCATTACCAAATCCTGGTAAGTCCTTATCTTCAAAATATGTTGCCATGGATAAATATAAGTATCCTGAAGCCATTTCAGCATTTAATTGATCATTTAGAGCTTTTTCCATTTTTTTATCTAACATTTTATTTTTCTCCATAAATATTTTACAATTTTTATATATAATTTAGTCTTTTAAATAGATTACCCTATAATATGAAAATTCAAAACACACAAATAAGTACTATAGGTAAGCTTTACCCTAATATATCCACTATTTTTTTCATTAAAGTGTATGTTTTATTTGTTGAATCATCTTTTGTTATATTCTCTGGTATTTCATATACAAGTGTTGGATATCCTGACTGTGCTAATGGTTTTGATACTAGTACTGCTGATGTACTGTTATATGTTTCATTTCCTGTTTTTGGAAAATAATTAAAATCTATGTTTCCATCACGTATTTTTTGGGCAAGAGTTACTGAAGCTTCATCCATTTCTGGTGTTGCAACATAAAATCCCTCTCCATATCCCTCAATATGGGAATGACTAATTATTACCACATTTGCATCTGTTTTATTAATATCTGGTACAACATATTTTGATACTAGATATTCACCATTATGTCTACTATTTTTATAGTCATTTGCATCCTTTGTAACCTTAACATCATAATTTATCACATTCACATGTAAATCTGAGGCTATTTTTTGACAAGCTTCTTTTTCAGGCTCAATTGCTAGTGTTTCCCTTGGATGTATTCCTGTTATTACTACAATAGTTATATTTGATGCGGGATTTAAATAAGTGGTTTTTGACACATACCCCACATCATCTGATGCTATTTTAGTAGTAGTACCATTAAATGTAGATAATATGAATCCTACTATGAGTAGTACTAGAATTATAATAAGAATTTTTTTATATGATTTCATATGTATCTAGTCATATATTTATTAAGGAGTTTTAAAATAATTTACAGTTTAAAAAAAAGAAGAAATATGTAGGAGGTGATTATTTAATTTAATTAGGATTTTCTTGTAAATACAAAATCTGCTAATTTAAATAATGCATCTTTTGCATCAGAATCAGGTAGTATGGAAAGTGCTTGTTTTGATTCTATTACACAATCATATGCTTTACTTCTTGCATAATTAATTGCACCATATTTTTCTAGTATTTCCATTGCTTCTGGAATGATACTTTCATCATTTGCTTCAAGTAATTCTACTAATCTATCATGATCTTCTTTATTTGCTTTTTCAAGTGCATAAACAACCATGAGTGTTTTTTTACCCTCTACTAAGTCACTACCAACAGGTTTTCCTATTGATTCATCACCAGTAAGATCTATGTAATCATCTTGAATTTGGAATGCAAGACCTATTTGTTTTCCATAAGTTCTTAATGCTTGTATTTCATTTGAAGATGCTCCACCCATTATTGCACCTATTGTTGTGGAAGCTGTTATTAAGTCTCCTGTTTTTTTATAAATCATATTCATGTATTCATCTTTTGTTACATTAAATGTATCTTCAAATGCCATATCTAGTGCTTGTCCTTCACAAATATTTATACATGAATTTGTAAGTACTTGTAGTGCATCAACTACTCTTTCATATGCAATATTATCTTCTGCTGATTGTGAGAGTAATTCAAATGATTTTGCAAATAATGAATCTCCTGCAAGTATTGCTAATGGTTCACCCCATACTTTATGTACTGCTGGTTTTCCCCTTCTAGTATCATCATTATCCATGATATCATCATGTATAAGACTAAATGTATGTGTTAATTCTATGGCTGCTGCTGCTTTTAGAGCTTTTTCTGGTTTTCCACCTACAGCTTGACAACTGAGGAGTGTTAGTGCTGGTCTGAATTTTTTTCCTCCAGCTTTAATTAAATATTCAGAAGATTCATATAAGCTTTCAGGTTCTAATTTACTTAATGAATCATCAATTACTACATCTATTTCTTCTGCATATGCTTTTAATATTTCCATTACATCCATTATAATCACCTATTAAATACTTGTGCTTGTCCATTTCTTAGTATATGAACATCGTTTCCTAATTTATATCCTTCTTCTTCTGCTAATTCTACAAATGCTGCAAGGTGACTTAAATCACCGTGTGCAGGTATTAAATGTTGTGGTTGTAGCATTCTTATAAATTCTCTCATATCTTCAGGTCCTGCATGTCCTGATACATGTACATTATTATATATTCTTGCTCCTCTTTCTTTAAGTCTTCTGTCAAGTAAATCCCTATTTGCAAGATTTATTGGATTTGGTATTGTTGAAGCTGAAAATACTACGTTATCTCCAGGTTTAATTTCAAAGTTTGTTTTGTTATTTGCTATTCTTGGTAACAATGCATCAGGTTCTCCTTGATGTCCTGTTACAAGTAACATATACTTTGATCTGTGATCATTTGCTCTTGCTAATGCTTTATTTATGGATTTTGAATTTCCATATACACTTACATTACGTGGTAAGTTTAATATTCCCATTGATTCTGCAAGGGAACAGTATCTTTCCATTGAACGACCTAGAATCATGATTTTTCTTCTACTTCTTTCTGCTATTTTTGTAATAGCTTGTATTCTTTCAATATGACTTGAGAATGTTGTTACTATAAGACCTTTTCTCTCTTCAAGTGGACCTTTTAGTACATCTTTTAGAAGATCTCTTGCTATTTTTTCTGAGTGTGTTTTACTTTGTTGTTTTTCTTTAATATTTGTTGTATCCATTATTGCAACTTTCACACCTTTCTTACCTAATTCCCTGAATCTTCTATAATCTGGTGGTGGTGATACCATCTGATGATTATCAAATTTAAAGTCGTTTGCATAGATTATTGCACCTTCTGGTGTGTGTAATGCTGCAGTTATTGTTTGAGGTATACTATGGGTTGTTCTTACAAATTCTAGTGTTAAATTTGGTGAAATTTGTATTTTTTCTCCAGGATTAACTGATTTTAAAGGATTATTTACCTTAAATTTACGTTCTCCTTTGATTGTTTTTTCAATTAATGCTAGTGTATATGGTGTTGCAATAATTGGTGCTTCATATCTATGTGCTAGTTTTGCTATTGCACCAATATGATCAAGGTGTCCATGAGTACATACTATTGCTCTTACCTTTCCATCTACTTCCCTCATTAATGTATCATCAGGAATTACTCCCCTTTCTATTAAATCCAAGCTGTGCATTCTTGATATATCTGTATCTTCATGAATATGTAACCTATCTAAGTGTATACCCATATCAAATATTACTACATCATCATTAACTTTTATTGCTGTCATGTTTTTTCCAATTTCTTCGTATCCACCTACAGCGATAACTTCTATTGTCAAATTATATCCTCCTAGCATATTTTTTTGTGTCTATATCTAATTCATTTAATATTTCTCTTGTTTTTCCAGTTATTATAAGCCTTTTTTGTTTTAATTCTTCAATATTTGAAGCACCTACAAGAAACATAGCTGTTTTTAGTTCATGTGTAAATTGATTTATTTTTTCTTCAACATAGTTATGTCCAAGATAGGCATGTTTTAGAAATGGTAATGCCATACCTACACATTCACTTCCAAGTGCTATTGCTTTTGCTGCTTCTAGTCCATTACGAATTCCACCTGAAGAAATTACTGGTATTTTTGTTGATTCCAATACTTCCACTGTACTTACTGCTGTAGTTATTCCCCAGTCCCAGAATAGATTTCCTAAATCTGGATTTTCTGCCCTGTATGTTTCTACTGCAGCCCAGCTTGTACCACCAACACCTTGAATATCTATTGCATCAACTCCTATTTTTTCAAGGATCTTTGCATCTTCCATTCCAATTCCTGCACCAGTTTCTTTTGCTATTATTGGAATGTTTGTATTTGAGCATATGGCTTTTATATCTTCAACATATCCTTTTGCATCAACATCCCCTTCTGGTTGTATAATTTCCTGTAATGGATTTAGATGTATTGCTAAAGCATCAGTATTTAGCATTTCTATAGCTTTTGGAGCATATTCTACTTGTGGAGCTCCAATATTTCCAATAATTAAAGCATGAGGTGCATTATCACGAACTACTGTGAATGTATCAGTTAATTCTGGATTTGTTATTCCAGCTCTTTGACTTCCAACACCCATCCCTATATTGGTATTTTCTGTTGCTATTGCTAATTTTTCATTTATTTTTTTACTTGATGGATGTCCACCAGTTATTGCAGAAATTATTAGTGGTGAAGATAATTTTTTACCAAAAAGTTCTATTGAAGTGTCAATTTCTTCATAATTTACCTCTGGTAGAGATGTATGAACTAGTTGTATATCTTCAAAACCTGTTGTAATATGATGTTCAATGTCTTTGTTTTTACATATTTCAAGATGTTCTAATTTTCTATCAGATATCATCATATTAACCTCCCTTAAATCAAGTTAATGATTTTATTTTATAATTGTACCTTTAACTTTTTGTCCTGATACTGCAAGTTTTATATTTCCAGGAGTTTCAGCATTTATTATATGAGATTCTATACCATCCTCTGCTAAGTCTAGTAATTCTCGTATTTTACCTGCCATTCCCCCAGTTACATCGGCTTGATTTTCATTTTCTGTTAAAAGTAAATCTGTATCTTTTGTAACTATATCTATTAACTTTGCATCTGGATTTGTCTTTGGATTATCTGTATATATTCCATCCACATCTGATGATAGTATTACACGATTAGCTTTTAATTTCTTAGCTAGATATGTAATTATCTGATCTCCAGATAATATAGCGTATTTAAAATATTCATTTTGATCTAGTACTGCATCACCATATAGTACTGGTACAAATCCATTGTCAATATATTTTTGAATGAGTTTTGTATCACATACACAGATTCGTTTTTGGTTTGTTTCTATAAATGATGAAGGTTTTATTCCTATTGCTGGAACTCCTTTTTCATGTAGTTTTTCACAAATTATGTAGTTTAATAGTTGTACTGATGCTTGTGTTCTACATACTCCTTCTAATTTATAGAGGTGATCGTTTACATTAGATATTACATCACCTATTCCAAATTTCTTTGCATATATATGTCCATATGATCCTGCTCCATGTACTATTACCATGTCATCATTATATGCAGATACTTCTTGTGCTATACGATCTAAGTTAACTTCATCTATAGTAGGTTCTTGTGCATCTTTTTTTGTTATTGCACTTCCACCTATTTTTAGTATTATCATATAAATACCCTTTCTTTTTTTGTTTTAATTAATAATTTCAGCACTAACTCCAGTATCAGATTGTACACATTTAAATGTAGCATAATCCTTACGTAATTGTTTATATATTTCATCGGAATTTTCTGGAGTGTATGCAATAATACATCCACCACCACCACTTCCTGTTAATTTAGAACCTTTTGCTCCATATTCACGTGCTTTATATACCATGTCTGATAATTCAGTAGTGTTAACACCAATAGCATCAAGTAATCCTTGATTAATATTCATTAAGTCTCCTATTAATTCAGAATTACCTTTTTCAAGTGCTACTTTTGCATCAATTGCTATTTGTTCCATTGCTTTAAAAATATTTCCTACAATTGTTGGATATTTCTCATATTTTAATCGTACTGATTCAACTAATTTTCCAGTATTACCACTGATTTCACAGTTAGAAACTATTAATGGTAGTTTCATATTAAAATCAATTCTATTTAATTTAGAGTTTTCATCAATAAATATTATTCCACCATATGTACTCATAGATGTGTCAATTGGACTTGCAGCTCCCTGAATTTTAATTTCTATTTCACGAGCTGTTTGTGCTATTGTTTTTTTATCTATTTGTTTATTTACATATAAAGAAACTGCCTTTAATGTTGATACTGTTACTGCTGCTGATGATCCAAGTCCTGCTCCTAAATACATTTTAATATCTACTGTTAAGTCAAATCCTTTTTCAAATTCAAATAAGTTAATAACTTCATATATATAATCAGTAATCATCTTCTTTTGACTGTCTATTTTATAGTTAAGTTTTTTATTAACAAGTTGTGATTTTTTATAATAATCAATTAAGTCAAGTTTTACTGTTATGTTATCATCATTACGTGGAATTAACTCTACATTAACTCCCCTATCTATTGCAACAGCTATTGCAGGCTTTTTATATACAACAGTATGTTCACCAAATAATATTATTTTTCCTGGTGCAAATGCCTTAATTTTCATTATTATTCCTCCACAATATTAGTAGGTTTGTATAATTAGAATTTAGGTAGAAAATTATGAAAATAAATATTTAAATAATATTTTTTCATTATAAATAGAAAAATAGTTGTGAATATAAACTATTAGAATTAGAATTTTCTATTATAAAAAAATTTTCATACACCATTTAAATTAAGTTCTAAATTAATTAGAGCATTCCATATAATACTCTAAAATAAATCTAGAATTATTTAATCTAATTATAATTATTTATCAATTAAAAAAATAAAAGATAAATACCCCTTTTGATTCTCAAGTATAAAAAACCATTTATACATATAACACTTTATTTAAATTTTAAAAAAGTTATGCTATTTCTTTAGCTTATGAGAATTTGTCATTTAATATATATCTAAAAACTATATAATAAAGCTTACCATAATTTTATTAAAAAAAAAGTAATAACATTAAATAAGAAAAAAATGGAAGTGAAAAATATTATGATAAGAAAACCTTCTGTAGCAGGATTATTTTATGAGTCAAACAAGTCTCTTCTTGAAGAAAATATTAAAAATATATTCAATAAAACAGGACAAAACATACCCACTACACCTTCTAATACATATAAAACAAAAGCTGCCATAGTACCTCATGCTGGATATATCTATTCTGGTAAAACTGCCAGTTATGCATATGGTGATATTGCAAGAAGTGGTATTTGTGATACTGTTGTTATTATTGGACCAAATCATACAGGTTATGGTGATGATATATCACTTACAACAAGTAACACTTGGCAAACACCCATAGGGGATGTTTGTGTTGATAGTGAATTTAATAATGAATTAGAAAAAATAAATTCAAACATCACATTTAGTCCTGAAGCACATATAAAAGAACATTCCATTGAAGTTGAATTACCATTTCTACAGTACATCTCAAATATTCAAAAGAAGTCATTTAAAATAGTTCCAATTGTAATTACAAGACAACAAAAGAATTTCTGTGTAGAATTAGCACATAGTATTTATGATGTTTCAAAGAAATTAAATCGTAATATCATGGTTGTTGCAAGTACTGATTTGACTCATTATGAAAATGCTACTAGTGCTAAGAATAAGGATGAAAAAATATTAAAATCAATTGAAGATATGGATATTGATTCATTATTAAATAACATAAATAAATACAACATTACAATGTGTGGATATGGGCCAACAATAACTGCCATTATCTATTCAAAACTAGTAAATGCTAATAGGTCAATTATATTAAATTATAGTAATAGTGGTGAGGTTTATAATGATTATGAATCTGTAGTAGGATATGCCTCAGCAGTAATAAAAAAATAGTTTCTAAAATATGTCTTTTGATAGTAAAAAAAGAGTCTCTAAAAAAATAATAGAAGATATGATTCTTCTATTACCCAACAAATTTATATTTTTAATTCAAAGTCTGTTGGTTCTAAATCAAATTCTTCATCAGAAGATAATATTCCTCTTTCTCTTAATATTTGTCTAGCAAGTAACCAATATACAAGAGCAATAGCTTTTCTTCCTTTGTTATTTACTGGAATAACAACATCAACATTACATAATAAGTTTTCTGTATCACATAATGCAACTACAGGAATACCATTTTGTTTTGCTTCAATTACAGCTTGAGAATCTGATCTTGGGTCTGTTACAACTAATATTTTTGGTTCAATAAATTTAGCATATTGTGGATTTGTTAAGGTACCTGGTATGAATCTACCTGGTATTGTTTTTGTACCTGTAACTTCACCAAATTTTTTAACAGGTGATTGACCATATTGTCTTGTAGATACTACAAGAATATCATCAGGTTCATATTTAGATAATAATTTAGCAGCTACAATTATTTTATCATTACTACTTTTTACATCTAAAACATGAAGACCATCTGCTCTTACTCTGTAAATATATTTTTCCATATCTTTAGTTTTTTGTTGAGTACCTATATGTAAACCTGCTGCAAGGTACTTATCTAATGGTATTAATAATTCTGACATTTTATTTTCCTCATTTTATTATTATATTAATTTAAAATTTTCTTTCAAGTCTTATGATAATTAATATTCAATACTTATAGCATTATTTGGACATACATCAATACATACTTGACATCCACAACAATTGTCTAATTTTTTAATAATTAATACATCATCCACAGTGTCAAATACATTCATGGGACATATATCTAAACAATCTAAACAATCAATTCCCCTACAATCTTCGTAGTTAATATTAATAATCATAGATAACTCCGATTATAAATCAGCCATTGAAGGATTTAATAATTCTTCTTCAATTCTAACTAATTCATTAAGTTTAGCAATTCTTTCTCCACCAGCTGCTCCTGTTTTTATAATAGGTGCATTGAATGCTACAGCTAAGTGTGCAATTGTTTCATCGGTTGTTTCTCCAGATCTATGTGATACAACTGGTACATATTTATTAGCTTTTGCTAATTTTATAGTATTATATGTATCTGTTAAAGTACCTATTTGATTTGGTTTTATAATTAAGGAATTACCTGCATGAGCTTCAATACCTTTAGCTAATATTTCAGCATTAGTTACAAATAGGTCATCTCCACAAATTAAACAATCTTTTCCAGATTTGCTAGTTAATTCAGCAAATGCTTCAAAATCATTTTCTTGAATTGGATCTTCTACATAGAAGAATTTATATGTATCAATTAAGTCTGCGATGTAATCAATTTGTTCTTCAACAGTTCTTGAAGTACCTTCACGTTCATATACATATTTTTGTTCTTTTTCATTCCAGAATTCACTAGAAGCAACATCTAATCCAGGTTTTACAAGTACGCCTGTTTCATCACTAACTTCTTCACAGGAAGTAAATTGAATTTCAAGAGCTTCTTCATTTGTAAGGTTAGGTGCCCATCCACCTTCATCTCCCTTACCACCAGTAAAGGTTTTATCTTTTTCCTGAATTTTAGCTTTGATTCTTCTGTGAACATTAATATTTGTTGTTATTGCTTCTGTTATATTTGATGCACCAACAGGAATTACAAGGAATTCTTGAATATCTGGTGCATTAGTTCCTGCATGAGCTCCACCATTAATCATGTTTCCAAGAGGGAATGGTATTTGTGTAGGCATTATTCCTCCTAAAAACTTGTATAAAGGAAGATTATAACTTGATGCTGCTGCTTTTGCAGTTGCCATAGATACTGCTACTGCTGTATTTCCACCAATTGTTGAGAAATTATCAGTTCCATCAATTTCTTTTAATACATTATCAATTTCCCTAATATCTTCTGCTTCCATTCCAATGATTTCAGATGAAATTAAATCTTCAACATCAGTTATTACTTGGTCTACTCCACCATCAGGAAATGATGTTACTTCGTTGATTCCTGTACTAGCTCCACTAGGTGCTGCTGCTCTTCCGAATCCATTCCATGTTAAAACATCTGCTTCAACAGTTGGATTTCCTCTACTATCTATAATTTTTCTTAAACGTACGTCTTCGATTACACTATCCATAAAAAAACACCTCTTTTTTAAATGTAGAAATAGTTGCTTGATTAAAGGGCTATGTTTTTATTTCTTATAAGTGTATAAATAAGAAAGTTTTCTATTACTTAGAGATTAAAAATAAATAAGAGAAATTTAATCTACATATTCATCTTTAACTACTGCATCTAATGGAATTACACCTTCTTCATATTCCTTTATAGCTATTTTAATTGGATCTTGGTCTGGTGTAAATTCTACCAAAGGATTTGCACCCATTGAAATTTGTAAAGCTCTTGAACCAATTAATCTAGCTCTTTCAAATCGTGTATTATTTCTAGATTGCATATAATTAAATGCTCCTTTTATAGTATATTATTTTTATCCTATTCAACAACTTAACTAAAAGTATCCTCACTACCCAAAGGTAAAAAGGAGAGGAGTCCCTATCTAATGGAGTTTAATACTCTATATTAGCTCCTTATTTAGTTTAATAAATATTCATTACCATACATCAACGTGTGATATGAACATTCTTCTACAACAATATTTTGTAATTCCTAAATCATCAAGAACATCATTTGGATTTTCTCCAGCCTTAGTTCTTTTTTCGAATTCATCAAAACTTGCTGAAATAACTTTTCCACACGTAAAACATCTTACGAGTAACATAAAAATTTACCTGTAACTTTTTTGTTTTCTTGCTCTTGCACCTGGTCCACCGAATTTTTTAGATTCTGAACGACGTGGATCTCCTACTAACATTGTTCTGTCGTATTGTACATATCTATCTTTAAGATTCATATCACCAGTGTATTCTACTAAACCTTTAGCAATAACCATACGTGCTGCTTCAGCTTGACCCATAATTCCTCCACCAACAACTCTTACATTGATATCTACAGAATTTACTATATCTCCTGCTAATTCTAATGGTTCAAATATTTTTAATCTTGCTAATTCAGGTTCGTATAATTCAACTGGTTTACGATTTACTTTAACTCTTCCAGTACCTTCTTTAACTGTACCTCTAGCAATTGCAGTTTTTCTTTTCCCACTAGTGTGTACTACTTTACTCATATTTTACACTACCTTGAATTTATTTAAAATTTAGCACCTAATAATTTTGATACTGTACCTAATTCCATACTTTTTGTTATGTTTTTAGGTTGTGCTTGTTCTACTTCAACTACTTCTTGTCCTTCTAATTCTTTAGGAATACCTACATTAACTTTTAAGTTTTTGTAAGCAGCTCTTCCATGAGCTTTTCTGTATGGAATCATTCCTCTTACTGTTCTTCTGAATATATCATCTGGTCTACGTGGATATTTTGGACCTAAATCTCTTGGGTTTGAGATACTTGCCCTATCTACTCGTTGTTTGTACTTTGCATAGATAAAGTCTTTATTACCAGATATAATAATTTTTTCAGCGTTAATGATAGTAATTTCTTCTCCATCTAAGAGTCTTTTACTAACTGTACTTGCAAGTCTTCCTAGTACAAGTCCTTCTCCATCGATAATTGTTACCATTCTATTCACCTACTTTATTATTTTAACATTGGATCCTTTTGGATTTTCAGCCATTAGATCTTTGATTGTTAGGCATTTTCCACCTGCAGCTTCTATTTTATTTTCTGCTTCTTTTGAAAATTTAAATGCAGCTACAGTTACGTTATGTGTTATGTTTCCTTCACCTAAAACTTTTCCAGGTACAAGTATAGTTTCATCATCAGCAGTACATTCATCTATATGGTAAACATTTACTTCTTTGTTTTTTCTATTAGCTCTTTTAAGATCGTTAGCAACAGCTTTCCATATAGGAGCATTTTCTGCAGATGCTTGTTTAGTGAGGGATTTTATTAAGTTTATTGTGTTTGGGTTAGTTTTTGATAATTTCATTTTTCCTATTCCTCCTCATTCACAAAATTTATGATATTATCTGCTTTTTCTGATAGTATATCACAAGCTATTGTTAGAACATCAAATGGTTTTAGTGATCCATCTGTTTCAATTTTAAAGATGTATTTTGATTCTTCAAAATCTACTACTATTGCATTATCATCCTTTTCTGATAATCTTTGACAGGTTCTACATGTAGAACAATTTTCAATATTCCCTACTACTAATGTATCATCTTCTATTTGTAATACATTTCTTGGACATTCTTCAACATATTCTTCTAAGTCATTGACTTTTTCAGTGTCAATTTCTATTTTTGGATAGTATTTATATCCACATGTTGTTGTTGCCTGCCATTTTGCATGCTCAGATCCTAATCCAAGTTCTGCTATAGCTTCTAATTCTACTTCTTCGCCTTCACGAAGTCTTACTATTGGTATTGTATCATAAACTGGTTTTACAGCTGGGTCGTCTGATTTAAGATCTTTTGAATATACTATTTTAGAATCATTACCTTCTTCACATTTTTCTTTTAAAAGAAATGAAACTCTACAATGTTGACAACCAGACTCACAATCACATTCTGATGGCATTACATATGAATCCAAATCAGTTACTATTGGAATTAATCCTAATCTATGAGCTAACACTTCATCAAACATTTTTGCATCGTTTTTATAAATGTTTACATCTTCAATTGCCAATGTAGGAATTTCTACAAGACATATTCGTCTAATTGTGTTTATGAATGTATCATCTACACCTTCAACTACGAATACAGCTCTTTCATCATCCTTTTCTCTAATTTCTATATTCATATTATGACCCTTTTAAAATACTTATACTCTTCTACCTCTTTTACCACCAGGTCTACCAGTACCATCATGAGGTATAGGAGTTACATCTTCAATTTTACCAATTTTTATACCAGCTCTTGCTAATGCTCTTATTGTTGCTTGAGCACCAGGTCCTGGTGTTCTTGGACCATTTCCACCAGAAGCTCGTACTTTAATATGGAGTCCAGCGATTCCTTTTTCTTTTATATCATCAGCTACTCTGTTAGCTGCTTCCATTGCTGCAAATGGTGATGATTCTTGTCTGTCAGATCTTACTACTTTACCACCAGACCATTGTGTTATAGTTTCAGCACCAGTTATATCAGTAACAGTTATAATAGTGTTGTTAAAAGATGAGTAAACGTGAGCTACACCCCATTTATCTTTTTCTGCCATTATATCACCTTTAATTAATTATTGTTATTATTTTATTAGATTTATTCTTCATCTTTAGGTTCTTCTTCTGCTGCTACTTCTTCAGTTTCTTGTGTTTCAAATTGTTTTGCAACTGATGAACCTGGATAGAAATCAATATTTTCTTCATCTGCTTTTTCTACTAAGTGTCCTGGTGCATTAATTTTTTTACCATTTAAGGTAATGTGACCATGTACAACAAAGAGTCTTGCTTCTTTAGCAGTGTGACTTAAACCTCTTTTAAATACTAAACTTTGTAATCTTCTTCTTAATATGTCTTCTACATTAAGATCTAATACTTCTTCAAGTTTAGCATTAGGTGATATGAAACCTGCTCTTACGAGATGATCTAATAATTCTTTTTCTTTATCTGCTCTTTCATCTATATCCATACCTAATATAATACGAGCATCTCTTCGGTATCTTTTTACTCTAGATTCAGCTTTCCAAATTTCTTTTTTGTTTTTTAATCCATATTTGTTAGCTAATCTGTTTTCTTCTTTGATACGATCTGCATTCCAAGGGTGGGATGGTGTATCATATTGTTTTCGTGGTTTTTTTGGATGTCCCATAATCAAATCTCCTTCATATTTTTATATTAAAAAAAAAATGTTTTCTATTTCTTGATTAACTTAGTAATTTACTTAATTACCAGTAGGTCTTGTTCTACTTACACCAACAGAAGATCCATGTCTAAATGTTGATTTAGTTCTTTGACCACGTACAGGAAGACCAACTTCGTGTCTTTTACCTTTGTAACTTCTAATCATTTTCATTCTGTTTAAATCATCACGTAATGTCATGTTTAAGTCAGATTCTATTAAATGTTTAGTTTCACCTGTTTCATAATCGTTTCTTCTGTTTAAGAACCATTCAGGGATTCCAAATTCTTGAGGATTTTCAAGAACAGCTTCTATTTGTTTTACAGACTCATCATCAATGTAACCTATTTGAGCATCTTGATCTAAGTCTAATACTTTACATATAGCTATAGCAAAAGCTTTACCTATTCCTCTAATTTCAGTTAAAGCTGTAGCTATGGTACTATTTCCGTCAACGTCTTTACGAGTTATACGAACCATATGTCTAAATTCTTGTTCAGCCATGCTAATTCTCCGTTTTATTAAATTATATTTAAAAAAAATATCTAGATTATTCTAATGTGTGTTGAAGTAATTTTTTTTATAAGAAAAAAATAAGCTTTGAATTTTATAATTAAATTAAAGATGAAATAATCTGAAAGTTTATTTATTATATGTGTTAATCATATTCAGAAATAATCTAGTTAAAACAATACTCTGTTTTATTTTTTGATTAAAATAATAAATAATATTGAATAAAAAAAAAGTGATTTTTTTAATGAAATTTCAGATTATCAATTTTTGTTCTATAAAATAATTATAAGCGCCGAGACTGGGATTTGAACCCAGGAGGAGATCACTCCACAAGATTTCCAGTCTTGCGCCTTACCAAGCTAGACTATCTCGGCATTTGTTCTTATTATTATTTTATTAAAACAAATGTTTTTTTTATATAATCATATTTTGTTATTCTCAATACATACTCTCCAAATAGACAACACTTTTTTATTACCTATAGAGAGATACATTATATTATTTCTAGAGAATTTTTTTTAGAGAGAACATTCTCTATATAATTTCATTAATTTATTTTACATAGCCAAAGCTAATCTATGTAAACTACATGACAATTATTATTTTTTTTATTAAATAATAATTTTAAATATTGACCTCGCCCCTAATCTCTAAATTAAAGGTTCTACAGTTAATAAAAAAATTTTAAATTTTTCTAATTGAAGAATAATCATATTAAAAATAATATTTATTATTATTTTTCACCTATGTTATTACTTCCACATCTTAGGATATGTGTTTGGTAGTATAAATACTTTTTGGATATCCACTATAATTTTAGTATCAGAATTTATAATATCATTTGTAGAATACATACAAGTACCAATAGCAAGTAACTCTTCTTTAAGTGTCATTACTGCTACTGTATTGTTTTCATGAATTTGATTATCAAGTTTTACAACACCACTACTTGCAAGATTTGCACCATGACATATAGAATCTACTGCTGTATCTTTAACATATATCTTTTTAACATACTTTGTTGTATGTTCCATTGGCTGAATTAACTTTCGAAGAAGTGTTTCATCACCATCTTCCTTATAGAAATAATATGCATCTGTAACATCTTGTAATGTTGTTAGAGTATCATCTTCTAGAAAACTTCCAGCCATAGTTCTTCTTAATTCTGCCATGTGTGCTCCACAACCTAGTGCTTCTCCAATATCATGACAGTACTTACGAATATATGTACCAGACTGACATGTTATTCTAAATAGTACATCTTGATTATCCCTAATTTCTAAAAGTTTTACTTCATAAATTGTACGTACACGTAACTCTCTTTTCACTGCTGATTTAACTGGAGGTATTTGATATATCTTACCAGTAAATTCATCAAGAATAGATATAATATCCTCTTCATCCACAGGTTTATGTAATCTCATAAGACATACATATTCCTTTGGTGATAATAATAGAAGTGATAATGATTTAGTTGCAGTATTTAATGCTACAGGTAAAACACCTGTTACCTTAGGATCGAGTGTCCCACCATGACCAGTTTTATCAACATGCATAATATCTTTTAACCATACATCAACCTCATGTGAGGTAGGGCCTGAAGGTTTATCAATGTTAATAATTCCCTTATTAATATGTTCCTCTATTGTTCTATTTCTTGGATGACATCCATAATCATAGTTAACTTCCACATCACATTTATATTCATATTCAGTCATGATAATCAAAATCCCATTATACAAAAAAATATAATTCTATATTATATATTAGTATAGTAATATCTTATAATTCTTTATAATATAAAAATAAGTCTACATTATTATAATTAGTAATATTTTTCTATAAAAAAGATATAATATATAATAAATAAAAAAAATATACTAAGAAAAAAATCGTGATTTATTATGCTAAAAACAGATGTAGTAGTTATTGGAGCAGGTCCTGCAGGATCTATGGCAGCAAAACATGCAGCACTAGGAGGGGCAGATGTAGTTTTAATAGACAAGAAATCAGAAATTGGAACTCCAAAAAGATGTGCAGAAGGTGTGTATGATGAAGGATTTAAATGGCTAAATATAGAACCTAATGAAAGATGGATAGCACAGCGTATATATGGTGCAACACTACACTCACCAGATGGAAATAGTTTTACAGTAACATCAGAAGATGTACCAGTACAAGGATTTATACTAGAGAGAAAAGTATTTGATAAACACATGGCAATGGATGCAGCACGTGCTGGTGCAAAGATAATGATAAAAACATTAGTAACTGATATTAAAAGAAATGAAAATGGATTCATACTATCATGTGATTCAATTGAAGGCACAATTGAAGTAGAAGCAAAAATAGCAATCTGTGCAGATGGACCAGAATCAATAATGGCAAAAAAATTAGGAATTAATTCAACAACACCACAAAACATGATGTCCTGTGCACAATTTGAAATGTGTAATGTAGATTATAATGATGATGAAAAAATAGAATTCTACCTAGGACAAGATGTTGCTCTTAAAGGATATGCATGGATATTTCCAAAGGGAAATGGTGTTGCAAATGTAGGTCTTGGAGTTACAGGCAATACTGATAAAACAGCATATGAATATATAATGGATTTTATAGAAAAATGTCCTGCCACAAAGAATGCTCAACCAATAGAAATGAATATAGGTGGAGATCCTATAAATGGACTTATTGAAAAAATATACGATGATAATCTATTAATATGTGGCGATGCTGCAGGTCAAGTAAATCCAATAGAAGGAGGAGGAATTATTGAAGGAATGCTTGGTGGTATGGCTGCTGGAGATGTGGCAGCAAAGGCTATTAAAGAAGAAAATTATTCAAAAGAAAGACTTCATGAATACTATGAAAAATACAGTGAACTTTCATTTAATTTAATAGAAACACTACCTGCTGCAAGAGATATTGTTTATTCATTTACTGATGATGAATATAATAAAATAATAAGTGTAGCAAATACTATAGATTTAAAAAATATATCAAAACGTGATGTATTAAAAGTAGTATTTAAACTTCCACCAACACTAACAACAAAATTAATTAAATTACTTAAAATTGTATTTCCAAAACAAATGAAAAGTATATTGTTTTAGGTTATGTTTTTAATAAACATCACCTATAATCTTATCTTTAAGTTAATAGGAAGTATGAGTTTTACATATTATTTTATAAATATGTTGTTTTAATAAAATTCTTAAATAATAAAATACACAATGTATCTAATATTAGTGATATTTTAATAAAAAAAAGTAGTTTAAAAAATAGTAGTTACTATTTCTCACCATTATATGGATTTAATTCTCTTACCTCTTTAGGATATTTTTTCAGCATACGATCCATTAGAGACATACTCTGTATTTGACCTACAAGAAACATGAACTTATTTTTCTCATCATGAAGTCCATTTAAGTCCCTTTGAAGTTTGTTACTTACTTCAACTGAATGTTTATAATCATTACGACTTGTGGTAATTTCCTTTTTCTGTCTTGTATTTTCACTTTCTAATCTATCTATAGATGTGTTAAGATTATCTATTTGTTGTTGTAATTGTTTTATGGTTTTTTCATAATTAGCATTACCAGTATCAAGAATTTTATTTTCCTTTTCTAGGTTACTTATCTGTTTTTTAAGGTTAGTTATTTCATTATTATAATCCTTGTTTTCATGGGATGTTTTCTCATATCTTGCTTCCATATCTTCATGATTTGTTTGGATACTTATGAGTTTTTCAGATAAGATTTTATTTTCATGTTCTAGTTGTTGTAATTGTTCCTTTGATTTGTTATCATTGTCTTGAATTGAATTTTTATAGTCATTTAATTCTTGTTGAATATTTTTATTATCTTCAATTAATGACTTATTTTCCATAAGTAGTCTGTTATATTCCTTTGGATTTATATCTGATATATTATCGTTAGTATAATCTTTAGCAAATTGTTCAATAGTTGGACCTATATGTCCCTTGGATGTTCCATGTTCTGATTCTAATTTTTGAAGAAATGCACTCCAACCTTCTTCATCTTTAACTCTTATTGTAACAGTTTTTGCCATTTTTATCAACTAAAAAAACATTTTTTTTATTCTATAAATATCCAATATGATCCATTAAATAAAATAGTATGTTCATATAATCATCTATTATTTTTATAATTGGTCATGTTATGGATTTCTTACTAAAATATTATATATCTTAATTTATTTAAAGATTGTGTTACATTGTTTTATATGTTTTACGTGTTAAAATAGTCTATAATAGCTTATTAGATGTTTTTGTTATTTTCATGTTTTACATTGTTTTACATGTAAATCATGTGTTTTATATAATAATTAATCTGAAACTAATAATTACTCTAAAAATGAATTTATTGTTTTATATTGTTTTACATTAATTTTCTTTATTTTATGCATATAAATGATTTTAAAGGATATTTCATTTACAGTATAAAACAATTGTTTTACATTGTTTTACATATAAATCATTGATAAAACATGATAATTATTGTTTTGTAAATAATCACTAGAAAACACATACCTATGTTTTATATTGTTTTACATTAAAATAGCTTTATTTATGTATATACTCATAGGTAAAGCTGTTTAAAAATATAGTATAAAACAATTGTTTTACATGTTTTATATATAAAACATTGAAAAAAACAATAAAAAAAATAAGAAGTTAATTATATATACATACTACCTAATCCTAGCATACCAGGAAAACCCATACCGCCACTTAAACTACTTCCAAGAATTATATAGCATATGATATGTAACACACCTATACTATATAACCAGAGTAGTATTATTATTTCAAGTATAATAAATAGTATAATGGATATTAATGAAGTAAGTAATATTTGTTTTATTGACATAGATACTCCTAAAGTTATTTATATTCTATGATATGTGAAAGACATTTATATTCTCTTTTATGAAAATCAGTGAAATCATCACCTTTATATAGATTAAAGTACTTTTTTGTTGTGTTTGATATATACTTTCGTGACTCAAATATAACTAGTTTTCCTAAACAATAGTTTTCAATTACAATATCATAACAATCTAGTTTTGGAACATAACATAGACTATAAATTAAATAATCAGATTTTAGTATTGTTTGTTCAAATAAAACATCTTCAGTTTCATATAGTGTTTTAATATCATCTCTACCTACTTCTTGTTTATGCAAAAAAAATACACTCCTCAAAAAATAATCATTATAAAGAAAATTCATTCTTTAAAAAAAATGTTTCTACCTAATTTATTGTTTTATTTATTATAATATTAAAAGATAATAACTATTTTATAGAAAAAATATGTCCATAAAACACATATAAAACATTAAAAAACAAGTATAAAACAATATAAAACATTAGCAAAAATCTATAAAATATCAACTATTTTTATAAATATATTCAAAAGAAGAAAAGTTATTTTTTCATGTCGTTATCACTTGAGACATACTGATTTTTTTTTATTCAGGAGGAATATCCAGTTAAAGTAGTTATAGAATATAAACAACACCCACAAAAAAACATTATGACAATCACATCCATATTCATAAAGTTAGTTTTAGTATTTAAGTAATCTAGTATCATAAAATATATTTCTATTAATTTTTTAAATTCTCTATCAGTTAAAACAGATAATAATTTAATATTTTGATTAAATATATAAAATAAAGATAAGTAGTATTTTTCATATTCTGTAGAATATATTAGATGTATAAACTAATATTTTCACTGTTTAAAAAAAA
>NZ_MUZW01000064.1:0-8293 GCF_003266085.1 Methanosphaera sp. DEW79
ATCATTAAACAACACATATGCAGTGACAGTAACTGGAAATAATCATCAAGTAACAGATAATAGTTTAGTTGCTAAAGAATTATCTGGTGATAATTCAGTACTAGCTACTGGTGAAAATAACACAATTAAAGATAATACTGGAAAAAATATTGAATATGTAAATATCAATGTAGATTCAGCTATTATTGGTACAGTTAACACTCCTATTGCCGTAGTTGTTAATGTTACAACAACTGATGGTTCTAAAGTAGGGGAAGGATTTGTTAGATTAACTGATAATAAAGGTAATATTATTGCTGGAGCAACAGTAGTTGATGGTAGTGCTACAATATACACCACATTTACAACAGCTCGTGCAAGAAATATACAAGTAGATTATGTTGGAACAGATACTTATGCTCCACAAACAGCTACTACCATGATTATTGTTAACAAAGCAAGTGGTAAAGATATGCTTTTCACATTAAATCCAGTAACTGCTAAAATTAATGATACAATATCAATATCTGCTACATTAACAAATATAAATGGTACTGCTATTAATGGTGGAGTTGTAATCTTCAAAGTAAATGGTAGAACATTAAGAGATAATGATGGTAACATAATTTATGCTAAAGTAGTAGATGGTGTAGCTATGATAGATAATTTCATAGTACCAAAAGGATGGGCAAAATCAAGTATTACATTCACTGCTAAATATGGTGGAAATAATGAATATAGCCCTATTATGACAAATGCTACTATGAATATTACAAAATCTGTTGCTAAAGTAGAAATTACATCTAATACAAATGTAGTAGCAGGAAAACCAGCAACATTCTCAGTAAAAGTTACAAGTGATGATAAACCAGTAAATGGTGGAACTGTAATATTTAAAATTAATGGTAAAACATTAAGAGATACTGATGGTAATATTATACAAGCTAATGTTGTAGATGGAGTTGCAACAATCAACTACACAATACCACAAAACATGGCTGCAAAAGAATATAACTTCACATGTGTATTTGGAAACTCATTATATGAACGTAGTGATGTTAACAGTACACTTACTGTTGTTGAAGAAAATTTTATTTAATTTTCTTTAGCCATGATGAGAGAATAGTTTTATCTATTTCTCTCAAATTTTTTAAAAAAAAATGTTTATTATAGAAATCTTATTTTTTAGAAATTCATATCTATTTTACCTATACAATCATTTTTCATACCCCTTTTATTAATACTTGTTTTATTTAAAAATTTTATATTAACAATTCAATATATATTATAAATAATTAAGATTATGGTCTGGCTTTAAATAGATTAAAAGAAGATGATTTATTATGAGTTTAGAAATTATAGGTGTGGAGAATTTTCCAATTATTGAAGAAAATGATGATTTATCTAGAATAATATGTGATACACTTAATTATAATAATATTAAGTTAGAAGATGATGATGTTTTAGTTCTTGCAGAGACTGTTGTATCTAAAGCTGAAGGAAATTATGTTAAGATTGAGGATGTTGTTGTTTCAGATAAAGCAAAAGACATTTCTTTAAAATCAGAAAAAGATGCTAAACAATGTCAAATTATTCTTGATAATACTAAAAAAATTATTAGATGTCAAACTGGACTTATTATAACAGAAACCCCCCATGGTTTTATCTGTGCTAATTCTGGAATTGATAATAGTAACTGTAGAGAAGGTTATGTTACACCCCTTCCAGTGGATGCTGATAGAAGTGCAAGATGTATAAAAAAATATCTTGATGAAGTCTTTGATGTGGCTGTTAGTGTTATTATCTCTGATACACAGGGCAGACCATGGCGTGTTGGTGCTGTTGGTGTTGCTATTGGTATCAGTGGTATTCATCCTTGTACTGATTTTAGAGGAAGTAGCGATTTGTATGGTCAAGAATTGATGAGTACAATTGAAGGTACTGCTGATGAACTTGCTAGTGCTGCATCCTTAGTTATGGGTCAATCTGATAATGGTATTTGTCTTGTTTTAATTAGAGGTTATGATAATTCCTTAGTAAAATGCGCTATTGATGAGGCAAGTATTAGTGAATCTATTCGCGATGAAGAAACTGATGTGTTTAGGTAGTGTTACTATGATTACTGTTTTATCTGGCGGAACTGGTACTCCTAAATTATTACAAGGTATTAAAGAAATTATTAAAGCCAAAGACTTAACTGTTATTGTAAATACTTTGGAAAATAATTATTTTTCTGGAGTTTATGTTAGTGCTGATGTTGATACTGTTATGTACACATTGTGTGATTTAATTAATGACAAAACATGGTATGGACGTGTTGATGATACATTTTATACACATGAAGTATTAGAAGAATTAGGTTTTCATGAAACACTTCGTATTGGTGATAAAGACAGGGCATTAAAAATACAGAAGACTGAATTACTCAAAGAATATTCATTACAAGATGTTGTTAAAATACAGAAGAATGCTCTTGGTATTGAATCTACCATTTTACCAATGAGCAATACACAACCCCATGTTACTATTGACACTGATGAGGGTATGCTGTCATTTCATGACTTTCTAATTACACACCAATCAAAACCTCATGTAAATGATGTTATATATTCTCCTGTTGAAGCTGCTGATGGTGTTATTGAATCTATTGAAAATAGTGATACTGTAATAATTGGACCTTCAAATCCTATAACATCCATTAATCCAATAATCAATATGCCTGGTGTGAAAAAAGCTTTGAAAAATGTTTATGTTACAAGTGTATCTCCATTTATAAGTAATAATGCCATTAGTGGTCCTGCTAGTAAATTTATGATGGCAAAAGGATACAGTAATGATTGTGTTGGAGTAGCTTCAATTTATAAAGATTTTCTTAATCATTATATAATAAATAATACAGATGACAAATATAAACATATTATAGAAAATGAAATACCTAAAGTATCATTAGAGAATATAATTTTAAAAACAATGGAAGATAAAATCAAACTAGCAAAAATGATACTTGAATAAATAATTATAATTTAAATTCATATATTGAAGTAAAAAATTGGAGAAAATTTTTTTAAAGAATAATAAAAGTGATTGAATGATACAAGTTACATTAATACAAATAGATAATTATGGGCCTTGGACAGTTACACCAGGACCAAGAGCAGAACCAGATTTACAAACATTACAATCAAGATTATATGGAGATTTAGAACGCGAATTTGGTGCACATGGAGCAATAGTATTTTTTAATAGATTTGATAATCTTATTGCAATAAGTAATGGTATGGATTATGATGATCATCTACTTATTCAACAATCTATAAGAAATAGATATCCTATCACTATAAGTATGGGGGTAGGTACAGCAGATACTGCATATGAAGCTCAAAAAATCGCTACTAAGATGATTCAAAATGGTGGTGGAGCTCAAAGTGCTAATAGATGTGAAGTTTTAAATATTGATTCATTAGCAGATGATGATAATAGTCTTGTCCAAATTGCCCATATTGATATTAATGATATAACAAATACATTAACTGATATTGAAACTGCCTTTGATACATCTATAAAGGTATATGAAGTACTTCTTGCATTGATGGATGAACTTGCAAAAATTGGAGGTATGTGTTTTTTCATAGGTGGAGATAATTATATGGCTCCTACTAATGGAATATCTAAAGATCAATTACGAGAGGCTCTAAAAGTTGTTGATAAAAAAACTGGTGTTACCTTAAAAGCAGGAATTGGTGTTGCAAAACAGGCAGGACGTGCTGCTGATTTAGCAGACATTGGATTAGAGGATATTAGAGCAGAACTTGTAGATGATTCTGTCTTGTTATTTAATGATTTAGATGAATATTAATAACCATCCTTTTTTTTATTTTTATGAAAACTATTTTTTATTAAAATTATACTAAAATAAATGTTTATGTGAGAGGTTATTATTATGAATGTATTATCTGCTATGGCTGGAATCTGTGATGGTGAGTTTTGTAAGAAATTTACTAAAGAAAATATTGATATTATAACTTTAGGTGGATATAATTCAGATTTAGAAACAGATACTGCAGGTATTGAAAACACAAAAAATAATAGGCAAGAATTTATAATTAAACCCACTGAATTATCTTCCCACATATCAAAACAAGTAGAAATAATCAGAAACTACAATCCATCATGGCAAGGTTTAATTAGTGTTAATTTAAGAGGTATAAAACCAGAATCATTTAGAGTAGTTAAGAACAACAAAAATATTGATATTTTAGAAATAAATGCTCATTGTAGACAAGAGGCTGTTGTAAAAGCAGGTGCTGGAGAAGGTCTTCTTAAGGATAAGAAGAGACTAAGTCAAGTATTAGATGAGGTTTCATCGTATGATATGGATGTTAGTGTGAAGATACGTGCAAATGTATGTGGTGTTGATACTTTAGAAATCACTAAATTAATAGAATCATATAATATAGACTATATTCACTTAGATGCTACAAATCCTGGAATTATGGAAGCTGATTATGAAATTATAGAAGAAGTTAGTAACAACACAGAGATACATTTAATTGGAAATAATAGTGTTACAACACATGATGATTATATGAAAATGATAAATAGTGGAGCTGATAGTGTTTCTGTTGCAAGAGCTGCACTTAATGGAAATATCCAAGATATTTTTTATTAAATATGAAAAATTAATTATTTATGAAAACCATAAGTATTATTAATATAAAATAATTATACTAAGAAAATATCTTTTTAAATAATAATTAAATGTAATAATTAAAAGTAAGGAGTGATTATAATGGGATGGGATGATGCACCAGCTCATGTATGTAGAGGAGGAGATATAAGAGGATTGGCATTTTGTTGTCCTCCAGTTAAACCTTGTCCTGTACATACTAAACTAGCAGAGGTAGGTTTAAGTCCTCAGGAATTTGTGAATATTAAGGAAGAATTTGGTAAAAAAACAGAGTTAGGTAAAGGTACTGGAACATGTTTTGGATCTTTAATCTGGTGTTGTAAAGCTTCAAAACCATGTCCACTAAGGGATTCTGTACTTCAATCAATAGGTATGTCACATGATACCTATATGACATTAAAAAAGGAATTGGCCAACGAGATTGTTAAACATTCAAATGTTAATGAAATAACATATTCTGATAAAGACATAAGTACTCTTGCTGAAACATTTAATATTACCATTGATGAAGCAAGAAATGCTTTAACTGAAGCTGGTAATGATTTAAAAACAGCAATTAAAAATCTTAGATTAAAAAGTTTATAATTCTATAAACTTTCTATTTATTACTATTTTTTTATGAATCCTTGAAGGTATTGTATTATGACAGTTACATCATTGTTTTTAGATATGGAAGAGAAAAATGTGTTAATTGTAGGTACTGGCCAAGTTGGTATTAGAAGAGCACGTCGATTTTTAGATGCTGGTGCTTATGTTTCTATTATAACACATGGAATTGATTATGATATAAAAGAGGAATTTATAAATAAGGGCGCTGTATTCTATAGTGATAATGCTTTAGATGAATTAATTAAAAAATGTGATTTAGTAGTTGTTGCTACTGATAATATGGAATTAAACAGGGAAATTTCTCTTAAAGCTCATGATAAATTAGTAAATTGTGCTAGTGATATTTCTTTAAGTAATGTTATTGTTCCATCAACATTTAATATTGGTTCTGTTACTATTTCATTATATACTAATTCAAAAAGTCCTCTTATGGCCAAACAGTTACGTAAAAAGATACAGAGTATTATAACTGAAACTGATATTTTATTTATAGAATTACAAGAGTATGTTAGATATCTACTAAAAAAACATGTTTCATCACAGGATGATAGAAAAGAATTTATGATACATGTTAATGAAGATGAAATTGTGCAGAAATTAATTGAAGAAGGAAAATTAGATGAGGCTAAAAAATATGTTAAATGCCTCATAGAAAAGATAAACTAAATTTTAATATAAATATTAGTATTATTAAGTAAATAAATAGTATAAGTAATTAATATATGGTAATGAAATTAGATAAATGTATTTTAATTAAATATGAGTATGTGAAGCTTATTTGAATGATACAATGAAATAAAAATCTAATAAGGGGATTGTGAATGTTAGTTAATATTCGTATAGATTTTAAAATAGCAGATATAGAAACAATGGAAAAATCATATGCTAAACTAGATATGATAAACGCTGAATTACATGAGAAATTAGATATTTTAGAAGAAGTTACACTAAAAACATGTAATAGATATGAAATTTATCTTCTAATTGATGAAGAAGTTAATATTCCCACAACTACTTTTATTGTTGAAAAGAATGATATGGCTATAAATCATTTGTTAAGATTAGCCTCTGGACTTGAATCAATGATTATGGGTGAAGATCAAATATTAGGACAAATAAAAACTGCCCGTAAAAATGCCATAAAAAATAAGACTATTGGCCCAAAGCTTGAGAAGGTTTTTACAAAGGCTATACATGTTGGTCAGACCATACGTAAAAATACCCATATAAATGAAGGTGGTGTATCTGTAGGTAGTGGTGCTGTAGAACTTATTGAAGAAAAGTATGGTTCATTGAAAGGAAAAAATGTTCTTATAATTGGTGCTGGAGAAATGGGTACTGTTGTTTCTAAGGCTTTGCTTGAAAAAGAAACAAATACAATAGTTGTTGCTAATAGAACATATGATAAGGCAAGACAGTTAGCTCAAGAATTAGATGGTGAAGCTATAAAATTTGATGAAATGAATAATGAACTTGTAAATATTGATATTGTAATTAGTTCTACTGGTGCTCCTCATAGTATAATAAGTAAAGAACGTATAGCATTTTTACCTGAAGAACATTTACATGACATGATTATGTTAGATTTAGCTAACCCTCATGATATTGAAAATGATGTTCAGGAATTAGGTGTTAAATTATATAACCTTGATGATTTAAGATATGTTACTGATAAAAATAAGGAACGTCGTAACAAGGAAGCTATTAAGGCTGAGGCTATTATTGAAGATGAAACCCTTCTTCTTAAAGAATCTTTAAAACAAATGGAAATAACTCCGATTTTATCTTCATTAAATATTGAAGCTGAAAAAATTAGAAAACAAGAACTTGATAAAACATTACACATGCTTGATTTAGATAAAAAATCATCTAAAAAGGTAGATTATTTAACAAGAAGTATTACTGATAAACTATTATATAATATAATTAACAATTTAAAAGAAGCAGCTGCTAATAATGATAAAGACACTATTAGAAATGCTAAAAAAATACTCCTTGAATATAACTAACCAATAGGATTTCCCTATTTCTTTTTTTAAAAATATTTGAAAAAATATTATTAAATTTAATGCATGTCTGATAGTTGTTTTCCACCCACTCCAACATTATCCATTGGATTTTCATATATAGATATGGTTATTGCTTGTTCTGGCAAGTTATAACATTCTGATGCTACTTTTGTTATTTTTTCAATTAATTCCTTTTTTTGTTCTTTACTTGCTTTAGGTCCTTCTATTGTTATTATTGGCATTATATCACCTTATGTTCATTTTATAAAATATCTTAGTTTTAATATATATAGTTAAATATTTGTTAATATATAACATTAATGATTTAGAAAAAATAATAGTAAAACATAATACTTATTAAATAATATAATAATAATTATATTCTCAAAAAGAGTAATAATTATAGAAGGAATGAATATGTACAAAAAAATATTATTACCTACAGATGGTTCAAAAAATTCAGAAAAAGCTATTGAACATGCATTACGTATAGCTGAACTTGAAGATTCAGAAATTATTATACTCAATGTAGTTGATAGTGTTTATTTAACAGGACTTCCAGAGGAAGATTTAATTACTAAATCTGAACTTATCTTAGAAGAGGAAAGTCAAAAAATAATCAACCATGTGAAATCCATTATTGAAAATATGGAAGAAGAAAAAGGATTTAAAATAGATCATGTTAAATTAACACCTAGAACAGAAGAAGGTAATGCAGCAGATGTTATCTTAAAATTATCTGAAAAAGAAGATGTTGATTTAATTGTTATAGCAAGTAGTGGTAAACACATGCTTGACAGATTTTTATTAGGTAGTGTGACTGAGAAAACTGTAAGACATTCAACAGTCCCTATTCTTGTCATTCCAAATAAATAATAGAATGAATTTCTTTTTTTTATTTTTTTTAGATTATAATTATTATAACTTAGATACTTATTAGTTATAACTTAGTTTATTAATAATATATAAGTTTTTAGAAATAAGTTATAATTAACTAAAGTATAACATA
>NZ_MUZW01000044.1:0-7827 GCF_003266085.1 Methanosphaera sp. DEW79
AAGAAATTTTATATTTTATTAAAGTTTTTATTATATATTTTCAAAAAAAAACTACTTAAAATAAATCTTCAATAATTTGATACATAAGTCCTTAAATTTATTGAAAATTAACTACTACATGTATATGTAGTTTTAGTAGTTTCATATAAATAACAAAAAGATTATAACTATATAAAATAATTATACAATATAATAATAGTTACATACAAATATGAAGGCTTAAAAAAATGAATAGTACAATTGAATGTAGAAAATGTCATTCTAAAAACTCCATAAATGCAACATTATGTTATAATTGTGATGAATCATTACAGAATTATAATTACTATAAAAATGACTTTAAAGTATATTATAAGTTATTTAGTAAAGAAAACATGGAAATACTAGAAAAAATTCCCCTAACAGACACATCCTATGATACAATATTAAATAATATAGTTAATATTAATCCAGAAATTACAATACCAGCATATCCTACAATACCTGTACTACTTAAAATTATAAAACCCTATGTTAGAGTTCAATATGATTCAGAAAATAAACATCCAAACTTTCTAAGTTTCTATTCATTTAATAAAATATTTCTAAATAGAACAACACCTTCTAATATGATTCCTTCCTCAATAATTCATGAACTTGCACATCATCTTTTTAATGAAATAATTAAACAGACAATAATGCATCTTCTAAATACTGAAAAAAACTTATATATTGAATCATTTGCATGGTATTTAACTCTTCAAAATAAGTATCTTGAAATTACCAATGAATATGTTTCACATAAAGTACAAGAATACTTTATTCCTGAAAAATTTAATGGATACACATCTCTTATAAAAATATTGATGGATAATGATGATTTAGATACCAAAAAAATTGAAACTGCACTCAGTTTTGGTAGTTCAATTAGTGATGATGTAATATTTATTTTAGAACATTTTATAAAACAAGTAAATAATAATATGCCCCATATTAGTCAAGATAATACTATAGGCTATCCAATATATAAATTCAACACGCAACAAAAAATTGATGCTCTATATACTATTATATATAAGACCTTTGAACTCTTTTATAAAAACAAGAAGGATATGCTTCCACTTCTTGATCAATTTAATCAAAGTTATATATATTATAATATATAGAAATTCTACTTTGATTATTGCTTTACTATTTTTTTAAATTGAGGATATTTTTCAATAAAATCTAATACTTCATTACTTATAAAATCAAACCATGCTTCATGTGATATGTCTCTTGAGAAATGTTTAATATGCATAACTTTTCTATTATTTTCTAGTTGATTGTATTGTTCTATAAATTCTTCTGGTATTTCTGGTAGATTCATATCATCTAATGGATTTCCATTATATGCTAATCTAACATCGTCAAATAACAGTGGTATTACCTCACCATTTTTTCTTGTTATTAATACTATTTGTTCATAGTACTTAGCAAGTGTAATGTAATCTAATTTAACTTTAGTATATTTGTTACCTTCCTGTGTCATTCTTTCTAGTTTTTCATAGTTCCATTTACTATCCATATCACAAAAACTCCTATTATATATACTACTATTTTTATAGAATGTTTCATATAAACACATACTTTTAATAACAATTGTTGCTATGACAACATTTATATATTGTTATTATAAAATATAATAAATAGTTGCTTAGTCAACTGTTATTATAATAATATAAATAATAAATTTTGAAGGTAAAAAAAAATGTTAAAGGAAGATAAATGTGTAAATAACAAAAACTGCCTTGAAAATAAACATATTATACCTTACCTTTCAATAATACTTCGTTCTGAATATGTCTATATAAGTAGACATTTAAATACTAAATATAATTTTGGAAGAACACAACTATATGTTCTAAGAAAATTATCTCTAACAAACAAACCATTAAATCAGGAATTCTTTTCAAAACATTGTCAAATAAATAAAGGATCAATTGCAAGAACATGCCAAAAACTAGAAGAAAATGATTATATTAAAAGAGTAGTGGATCCTAACAATAAAAGACAATACATAATCTACCTAACTAAAAAAGGTGAAGAAGTAGCAACTGAAATAAAAATCCTTGAAAAAAAATGGGAAAATAAGATTTGTGAAGAATATGATGGAACAAAGGAAGAATTATTGAATAATCTACGAAAAATGACATTAACCTCATTTAATATGATAAATGATAACCGAGATAATATTTATGAGTAAAACAGATAATATTGAATTAATAAGAGGAGATCCAAAAGTTGCAATAAGAAAATTATCAGTACCTACCATGTTTTCCATGTTACTTATTATGATGTATAATTTAGCAGATAGTTTATGGGTAGCAGGATTAGGATCTGATGCATTGGCAGCACTTGGATTTATAAGTCCACTATTTTTTGTAATAGTAGGAATTGGAAATGGAATAGGAGCTGGTGCAAACTCACTTATAGCTCGTGCAATAGGACATAAAGATAAAGCTCTAGCAGATAATGCTGCAAGTCACAGTATATTTATTACAATCATACTTTCAATAGCATTACCACTAATACTCATACCTCTACTTAGCCCAATTCTCACATTAATGGGTGCAGGACGTTGTGTGAGTATGGGAGTAGATTATGGTAATGTTGTATTTCTATTCATGATTGTATTTTTATTTGCAAGTGTAGCTTCTGCAATTCTAAGAGCAGAAGGAGATGTAAATAGATCCATGTATGCCATAGCCATTACTGCAATTTTAAATATAATTATAGATCCAATATTCATTTATGTATTACATATGGGAATAGTTGGAGCAGCATGGGCTACTGTACTATCATCACTTATAAGTTGTATTGTAATGGGATACTGGATATGGATAAAAAAAGATACTTATCTACGTATCAATAGAAAAGTATTCAACTATGCAAATAAAGTAACTAAAGATATATGTTCAGTAGCAATACCATCAATGGCTGAAAACATTACAATGTCTGCTTTAATCATGATTATAAATGGAATGCTTACAATTGTAGCAGGAACTACTGCAGTAGCTGTATATGCTTCAGCTGCAAGAATCAACCAATTTGCAATGATACCTTTATTTGGTATTGGAACTGCAATGCTTACAGTAACAGGTACAGCATATGGAGCACATGACTATAAAAAACTTAAAGAAGCACATAGATATTCAATAATATTAGGATATGGAGTATCAATATTATTATCAATTATAATGTTCTTTGGTTCTGATTACATTGCATTATTATTTGCATATACACCAGAGAGTGCACCTCTTGCACCACTTATATCCAATGCATTGAAAATACTATGTCTATTCTTAATAGCAATGCCTGCAGGTATTATGTCTTCAATGACATTCCAAGGAGTTGGAAAAGGCCTTACATCATTTATAATTACATTATGTAGATCAATTATATTTGAAGTAATATTTGGATATGTTATTGGAATTGTACTTGGATTTGGAGAATTTGGAGTATATGCTGGTTTAGTAATAGGATGTGCTTGTGGTTCATTACTTTCATATGCCTGGTGTAAACTCTTTATTAAGAGACTTAATAAAAACTATACTAAATGAGATTTTTTATAAAATCTCAATTTTTTTTGAAAATTAGATTTCACATTATAAACTACATTATTCTAGATTTAATTATTATAAAAATATTAAATAGTATATCAGCTACTAATATTTTTAAATTAGAAGTAAACTATTTTTATGTTGTATTTTTTTAAGATATTTGGAAATAAAAAAAAAAGAAGTGTAAATTATATTTTTTTTGAAAATATGCTAATTATACTCTATAAAATAAAATGAATTTAGGTATAACTAAATTAATTATTTTATAATAAAAAGAGTATAATTTTAAATAATTATCAACATATTCCCATATAAAATAAATATATACATTGAATTTAGTCTTACTTAAATATTTTTTTATAAAACCTAAAAATACTCATATTTATATAAGAAATAGAATATAAATTCTACTATAGAATATTTAAATAATCATATTTGATTAATAAAATTTAAATAAAACTTCTTAAAGGAATTAATTTTATATTCTATTAAAATTAAAAAAGGTGATATAATGGCAAGACAACAAAGAGGATATGTAGATAGAACAAGAGATTTTCTAAAACAAGAAAAAGTAAAATATTTCATTGGGGGAGCAATAGCAACAGTAGCTATTGGTAAAATCTTAGAAACAGAAATAGCACACAATGCAGCAGTATCTGCTACAGCAGGAATACTAAATTTAAAAGATTCAGTAGAAGAAAAAGTAGAAAACATTAAAGAAGATGCAGAAGACATTCATGCAGAAGCTCAAGAAAAACAAAAAATTGAAATCTACGGACCAGAAGATGAAGAAGACGAAGCAGAATAAAATTTTTTATTTTATAAACCCCTTAATCTTTTTTTAATGATTATACTAAATTGAAGGAAGTAACATGAAATTTAAAATAGTTTATGATAACAACAAGGACATAATACGTGTTCGTGCAGGAAGAGCTGCATTCACAACCAGTGAAGGATATGGATTATCCCAATTACTTTCCCAAAAAAAAGGTATCAAAACTGTTAAAGTTTCATCTACCAATGGTAGTATTCATATAAAATACTCTGGTAATAAAAACAGAGTATTTAAATATTTAGCAAACTTAAAAAAATCAGACTTATATGAAGCTGAACCAACAACTGAAGAACTATCAAGAGAAACTAATAATCATTACATTAATAAAATACTTAAAAAAATAGTTGGTAGATATGCAGCACAACTCTTTTTACCAACACCACTTAATATTATTAAGATTGTTTATGAATCTATACCATACATAGTTAAAGGTATTGATAGTTTAATACATATGAGAATAGATGTAGATTTATTAGATGCAACATCCCTTGCTGTAACATTAAGTCAAGGAATGTTTGGACCAGCAGGATCTATTGTATTTTTACTCGGATTATCAGAAATACTTGAAGAATACACAATAGAAAAAACAAAACACTCACTTGAAAACAGTTTAATGTTAAATATAAATAAAGTATGGATTGAAACTGAAACAAATGAAGAAGTACAAATACCATTTACACAACTTAAAGAAAAAGACAAAGTTATTGTAAGAACAGGTACAATCATACCTGCAGATGGTGTTATTATAAAAGGAAATGCTGAAATTAACGAAGCAACAATGACTGGTGAATCATTACCAGTATCTAAAAATGTTGGAAAAGCAGTATTTGCAGGAACAATTGTTGAAAATGGTTCAATAACTGTTGAAGTTGAAGCAATAAATGAATCAACTAGAATAAATCAAATCATTGATTTAATTGAAAGTTCTGATAAACTCAAGGCAGGAATCCAAAGTAAAGCTGAAAAATTAGCAGATTCAATAGTTCCATGGAATTTTGCAATAACACTATTAACATATATTATAACTGGAAGTACAATAAAAGCTATTGCAGCACTAACTGTAGATTATTCATGTGCAATTAAACTTGCAACACCAATATCTATCATATCAGCAATGAGAGAAGCTTCAGAAAGAGAAGTTGTTGTTAAAGGTGGAAGATATCTTGAAGCTTATGCAACAGCAGATACAATAATATTTGATAAAACTGGAACATTAACTAAGTCATGCCCAGAAGTTGCTAAAGTTGTATCTCTTGGTGCATTATCTGATGAAGAATTACTCAGACAAGCAGCATGTATTGAAGAACATTTCCCTCATAGTGTAGCTACTGCTATTGTAAATAAAGCTAAAGAACTTGGCCTAAATCATGGAGAAGAATTACACTCTGAAGTAGAATATATTGTAGCTCATGGAATTGCAACCACATTAGATGGAAAACGTGCCGTATTAGGTAGTCAACACTTTGTACTTGAAGATGAAAATGTAAAAATTACAAAGGAAAAAGAAGATATTATATCTGAAAATGTTGATAAATATTCTGTAATATACTTTGCTATAGACAGAGTACTTGAAGGAATTATATGTATATATGATCCTCCACGTGATGAAGCAAAAGTAGTGCTTAATAAACTTAGAAGTTTAGGAATTAAGGATATTGTAATGCTTACAGGAGATTCTGAAAATGCCGCAGCAACAACTGCTAAATTATTAGGAATAAATCATTATAGATCTCAGGTACTACCTGAAGATAAAGCAAGTATTGTAGAAGAAATAAAAGAAAAAGGCAAGAAAGTAATAATGGTGGGAGATGGTATTAATGATTCACCAGCATTATCTGCAGCTGATGTATCTGTAGCAATGAAAGATTCATCTGATCTTGCTAGAGAAGTAGCAGATATTACTTTACTTCGACCTTCATTAAATGATCTAATAACTATTAGATTATTAAGCCAACAAATGCTTGATTTAATACATAGAAATTATAAATTAATACTTCTATTGAATACAACATTCATGGCATTAGGTCTTAGTGGAGTTATATCCCCATCTGCAACATCAGTATTACATAATGGTTCTACAATGCTTATAGGTCTAGATAGTGCAACATCTAAAAATTATGAAATAAATGAAAGTGAAATTATTGATATTGAATAACTTTCACTTATTTAACTTTTTTTTAACTTGATTTAAAATAGTTTTATCCAAATAAAAAAATTAATCTTAATATATTTATACTTTTTTTCATAAAAGTATTGAATATGAGAAATAACAAAACCATAGTAATAATTGTAGGGATTATTTTAGTAGGTTTACTAATAATTAGTAATGGATTATTGAATTTTAGTTTTAATGAAAATAATTCAACAAACAATATTTCAACTAGTGATAATAATTCTAGTTATAACTCAAGTAATGTAGATAATTCACAAAAAAACAATATAGAAACAAATGTTCAGTCTAAAAACTCAATAGATAAACAAGCAAATACTCATAAAGCTTCAACACCAAGTAGTAGTGAAAATAATCCTACTAGTAGTAGTGATAATGTTGCACAACCTACTCCTAGTGATAGTTAATGTAGTACTACATCAAATTAGATTAAATTTTCTTTTTTCATTTTTTTTATTGAAAGTATTTTTTATAGAAATTATATAATTTTAAAAGATTAATCTTAAAATAAAATTTTTGTTTAACTTAATTGATATTTTAATAAAAATAGTTCATTCTTTATCAAAATAAATAAAATATTTTATATAGAACAATTAATAAATTTTTAATTGTAATCCTTTAAATTAAATTTAATAAATATTGATTACAAAAAACCTGAAAATTTGATTAAAATGTCAACAAAGAATAAAAAAATTTATAAAATATTAAATATTCTTGAAACATATAATGAATGGAATGACCTAGAATACATATTTATTGACAAAACATTAACACTAACACCAGATATATATGACAATCTTCTAAAAAATAAAATTATTATAACTGAACATGAAAATAATCTTCACATGCTTGATGAAAACAAAGATACATACACCCTACTTGACTCCATACCTACAGTTGATTTAATAATCATGTCAAATAACATTAATAGCCTAACAAACAAGTACATTAAAAAGCTTATTGATGAAGATAATACTATTATTTCAAAAATTCTATCAGATAATATGTATTATATTGCTGATATGAAAAAGAAATTACATATAATTATAACAAATAATAATACATTTGTTTTTAAGGGGTATGGAGTTAATTTAAGACTATTAAATCATACAAAAAATAAGGAATATTTAAGTATCAACTAACTTTCTATTTCATTAAGTAGATAATTTTAATATTTAGGTATAAATACAAAATATTAAAACTTAGATAAAATATTTTATAAAACAAGAAGTATTATTATT
>NZ_MUZW01000027.1:0-7048 GCF_003266085.1 Methanosphaera sp. DEW79
ACCCAGCAACTGGAAAGCCACGAATTTATGAAATATCTTTGATTTCTTTTAAAATTTATGATTTAATGAAGTTTTCATAAAGTATTTCTATAAATTCCTTTAAATAATATTATTTAGAAATATAAAACTAGTGAATATTTTTAAACTTATTTTAAAGATAAAATAGTAAAGGAATTTTATATGAAGGCGAAATATAGAAAAATAGCTGTGGGAGGAACGTTCGATAAACTACATAAGGGACATGAAGCCCTACTAGATGCAGCTTTTACAATGGCAGATGAAGTTTTAATTGGTATAACTTCAGATGATTTTGCATCAATGAAAAATCACGTAATTGAACCATGTGAAGTCAGAATAACTAAATTAAAATCAATAATAAAACCATACAACAAAAAATATATAATTAAAAAAATCATGGATTCAAATGGAACTGCAGATACTGATAAAAATCTTGATGCAATAGTAGTAAGTAAGGAAACAGAAAAATCAGCCATTGAAATAAACAAGATACGATGTGAAAATGGTTTAAATCCATTGGATATTATAATAATTGAATGGATATTAGCTGATGATGGTGTTCCAATTTCTTCAACCCGTATAAGAAAAGGGGAAATAGATCAAAAAGGAACTTTATTATAACTTCTTTTTAGATATTAGATAGTATGGAATTTCTACTGGTGTTTAAGATTATCTGTGTGTGATTGTTTATTTCATTTAGATAATTAATTGTAAAATGGGCTGTTATTAAAACAATCATACTTATTGTAGCTAATATTAGTATTAATTCAGCACTTATCTGTCCTTTTTCATCTATCATTAATAGAACCTCATGTTTTATTTGTAAGATTGGCTCTAATTTGTTGAGCATCCTCTTTTGCACTGAATATATTTTCATTAGAAAAGTAACTAGAATATATTTGAAGGGCTATTAATGCTATAACTATTACTCCTCCAAATAATAATATATATTCAGCAGCACCTTGACCTTTCTCATCAACAATTAATTTAATAATAACACCTCCCAAAGTATTACTTATTGTATATATTGGTATTACACATATAAAAGTATTACTTTTTTTATAATATAGTAATACTTAAAATAGTATAAAATAAAACAACTAATATATAATATAAGTAAAAATGGGTGTTATAACATATGAAAATACTAATTACAACATGTGGGGTAGGTATTGGTCATTCATCAAGGGATGTTGCACTAGCAAAACTACTTGAGAAAAAAGGTCATAAAATCTACTTTGCAAGCTATGGGACAGGACTACATTACCTGCAAAAAAACAACTACAAACCATATAATCTACCACCCATGAACTTCCACCATGAAGATGGAGTACTTGATATAGAAAAATCAGTGAAAAAATCTAAAGATATACCATTTACCTTCATAAAAAGTATGTATAGAGAATCAAGAATAATAAAAAAAATAAAACCAGATTTAATAATAACTGATTCACTTTACTCTCCTCCAATAACAGCTAAATTTCTAAATGTTCCATGCTATATAATAACAAACGACCTAACATTTGGATTTTCACAAAATACAAATATGACTTCAATAAAATACTTTGAAAAAAGTATAAGAAAATTCATAATAGAAATATCCAAGTCAACAAATAAAATATTAATACCTGATATACCTGAATCCATAACAATACCCAAGGAACTTGAAGATAAAACAGAATTTATAGGACCTCTACTACATAAAAACCCACAGGAAATAGATACTAAGGAAAATCTAAGAAGAAAATATGGCCTAGATAATAATGAAAAAATTCTTCTAGTAACAATTGGTGGAAGTGATTTTGGAAAAGAATTAATAACAAACATATGTGCAGTATCTGAAGAAATAGAAGTAGATAAAATTTTCATATTCACAGGTCTTGAATTAAATCCAGATATCTTTAAATTACCATCTTCTAATAAAAAGGTAATAATAAAACAATTCACATACAATCTAATTGAATGGATGAAACTCTCAGATTTAACAATAACACTAGCAGGTCATACAACATCAATGGAATTAATATCAATAAAAAAACCAAACATAATGATACCAATAAAAAATCATATAGAACAAGAGAGAAACCTTAAGAAAATGAGACAATACAACATAACAAAAACAATAGAAACACAACAAAAACAACAATTACTAGAACTTATTAACAACACAATAAATAATCTAGATAAAATAGAAATAAATCCACAATTATATGATACATTTCTAAAATACAATGGAAGAGAAAATGCCCTGAAAGTAATAGAAAATCTAAATAATATTAAATAAACATATATAATATTAACATTACATGAGGATTGATAAAATGAAGATAGAATACTTTGGACATTCAGCATTTAAAATAGTATCAGAAGAAGGATTAATTATGCTAATAGACCCATTTATTAGTAATAATCCCTTATGTTCAACACCTGTAGAAACAATAGATGCAGATGTAATACTCATAACACATGGACATTCAGATCACTTTGGTGATGCACTTGAAATAGCAAACAACTCTGGAGCAACAATAATAGCCACAGCAGAAATAGCAAATTTTGTACAACGTCAAGGAATAAATGCAATAGCAATGAATATTGGAGGAACAGTATCAATTAACAATCTAGTAAATGTTACAATGACAGATGCAAGACATACCTCTTCAATAGATTTCACAGAAGAAGTAGAAGAAGGAGGATCAGCAACAGGTTTTGTAATAACACTAGAAAGTGGTAAAAAAATCTATCATGCAGGGGATACAGGACTCTTTGGTGACATGAAAACAGTAATTGGAGACATATATAAACCAGACATAGCTCTAATTCCAATAGGAGATAAATACACCATGGGAATAGAAGATGCAGCAATAGCAGCAAAATGGTTACAATCAAGAATAGTAATACCAATGCACTACAACACATTCCCGGGTATAGAACAAGATGTGGAATTGTTTGCAAAAAATGTGGAAGATGAAATTATAGGTACAATGACAGTTCCTCTAATGCCTGGAGAAGATTATAGAGAAGAATAAATAAAGTAAATTCAAATAATAAAAAAAGAAGTGTTTTATTTATAAATATTAATTTAAAAAAAATAAAACTTTATATATAAACATAGATATAATTTTAATTAGTAGGAAAGATTTAACATTTTATATCCTATATTTTTTTAATAAGAATGAAAAAACATTCTTATCTAATCTTTCCATACTTTTGATTATATTCACGAATATCTAATAAATCACATTTACCACTAGGTAAACTACGTACAATATCATCAATACTAAATACTTTTTCTGCATCAATTTTATGTAATATTTCCTTAGATATACGCTCTTTCTTTGTAAAACCTGGTTTTACAATAACGTATTTATCAGTCATTTCTTTTAGACATTCAACAGGTCCTGCCATAATTCTTTTATCATCATCATAATCAACAACACCAATAGCAATTAAAACTGGAACATTACGAATAAAATTCTTCTTACCTCTAATTACAAAAGCACCTTTTTTTAAGAATTCTCCACTCTGTGGTGTTTTAGATACTTGATCTAGAGTAACCCAATATGCATCATATGAACTAAATCCTTCAGTCCAAGCACTGCTAAAACTACTTGCAAAACAAGCAGCATCATACAATGTACTCTCTGGTATTTCATCTTCATTCTTGTTTTGAATTATAGTAGATGGTGCTCCATGAATATCACAGTGTAGATATATGTCGTTATTTTTAGAATATTTCTTTACTACCTGTTCATTACTATTAGCATCACGACCACCAATTACAAGATAACCATCTCTACTAATAAACCATCTGAGTTTTTCATACCATTTAAGTTCACGTTTTTCTCTTTTTTCCTGTTTCTGACGTAACAATTCAATAGCAACTTCTTTTTTATCTTCAAGCTTTTTAATTTCGGATTTAGTATTTTCTATAGCTTTGTTAACACCATCAATTTTACGTTTAGCTTTTTTACCCTTATTATAATACTTTTCAGTACTTTCAGGAATTCCAATATTACTATCTATTTGAACATGAGTATCATCAAGTTTTAAATTAATTACACCCATTTTGTCAATAGACTCAATCATTTCAAGTTCTGGAATTTTACCTTCTTTTTTGGATTTTTTTATAATTGAACCAATTTCTTTCCAAGAATAATTTTCACGTGCTTGATGTATTACATTGATTATCTGTTGAATTTCATTATAATGAGCATAAATAGTATCTCCTTTGTGTTGTGTATCTTCAATTGTTTTATAGAATCCTTCAAGAGTTTCTTCCTGCATTTTCAAACGTTTTTCAAACTTACCAATACGTTTTGCCCATAATTTTTCTTCCTTATTTTTAATATCACTAACAATCTTCTTACTATAAAATTCATCAGCAGCCATATTAAAGGTTTCAAATGATTTTGATTTAAATTGAGCATATTTATTCAATGTAATAGGTACTAGATCCTTATTTTTATCATTTTCATCAAGTATAATTTGTGGTTGTGGATTAGTTTCTATTTTATTAAATAATTCATTGATAGCATTATTTAGTTGTGTAATTTCATCATCAGTTAATTCCTTTGCAAGTTTTTCTTTGTTAATTGAGGTGTAGCTTATAACTTCCTCTGCATATAAACCACCAAGACCATTTGTTGCAAGTGTTCTTGTTATATCTCTATCAGATGTATTTATAACAGTTTTTAAATCTTCAAATCTACAGTTATTTATGTTAATTCCCTTTTCTGGAGGATACTTATATTCCTCATGTGCAGTGATTTTTCTATCATGCCATGTTTTATGTTTTAATGGTGAAATAATGTTATTATCCTTATCTAATAGTATGATATTTCCTTTACTAAATAATTCAACAAGTATTGTGTATTCTTCCTTTTTTTGCACCTTGATTTTAATGATTCTATCGAAGTTATGTTGTTCTATTGATGTGATACTTCCTCCACTTAAATGTTTTCTAAGTAACATTGGGAAATTTGGTGGTATTGTGGGGTTTGGTTGAGGGTAGTTTGTTAAATGAATTCGTACACCTGCTTGAATTACCAGGTCTTTACGTCCTTCTCCTGCTTTTCGTAGTTTTATTCTAATAGTATCAACATCAGGCTGGTATGCCTTGTCAATTCTAGTATTTATTAATTCTTTGTTTAATTCATTAACCATTCTATGAATGTCTACGTTTGACATTGATTTAATATTTACACCCTCTATGTTTCTTTAATTATTAATACATTATATTTATATATGGTATTTATAATGTAATTTTCCTAATTTATATGTAAAAAAAATAAGATTTATTTAGAGAATATTTATAACTTAAAAAGTAATAGTTACTTTATAAAAAAAAGAGTGATGTGTCTATTATAAAAAAAATAAGATAAGAAGAATATTTATTTCATTGCAAGTGCAATGTCTTCTGCTTTAACAGTTTTTCTACCTGCGTGTTTTGCAAGAAGTATTGCTTGTGATGCAATTTCTTCTCCAATAACTTCTAATTCTTCTGCTAATGCTACAACTGCATCATCACTTACACGTGCTGCTCCAGCATTTTTTATTATTCTTGAAATTGGTGCGTGTGGTAATTCACTCATGTTATTCATCTCCTTTAATTATTAATATGTATAATCATAGTATATATAGTTATTTACAATTAGTTTTACATTTCTTTTTTTAATTCAAATACTCTTCCCATAATGATAGGAATATTCTTGTCTATTTGGAATATTTTACATGAAATATCATATTCTCTTTTTGTATATTATTTATTATAAAATCATTCTTCTGTTCAATAAACATGAGGTGATTTTTGAAACAAAAATAGGAATAACAATATGTATTGTAGATTATTCTTTTTATTTAAATCATAATATACTTTAATTAAATATAGTATATTATATGACCTTTCATGCTTTGAAACATTAATTTAAAATAACTCTTTATAAGAATACATAATTATTTAGTTATACCTCATAATAAAATACTTTATTATTAATTAAATATAAATTTTATAATTAAATTGAGGTTAAATAATAGATGATTATATGTCTAATGAATATTATAGAAAAGTTAGAGAAGTTTTAGTACTTATATTAATAATTAACATAGCTATAGGTTTAGTTAAAATTATATATGGATATAAAGCAGGAGTTTTAAGTATTACAGCAGATGGTTATGATTCACTACTTGATGCTGTTTCAAACATCGTTGGAATAGTAATACTACTTGTTTCAGCAAAACCCTCAGATAAAGAACATAGGTATGGACACTATAAATTAGAAACTTTTGCATCAATATTAATATCATTTACATTGTTTATAGTGGCATATGAAATAATTTCATCTGCATTTGAACGTTTCTTTGCAACTACAACACCATCAATTTCCATAACAACATATCTTGTAATGATAATTACATTGATTATAACACTAATAGCTGCATATTATGAAAAAAGCATGGCTAAAAAATTACATAGCAACATACTTCTTTCAGATAGTGAACATATAAAAAGTGATGCTCTTGCAACATTTATCATAATAATAAGTCTTGTATTTGTTCAATTAGGTTATACTATACTTGATCCAATATTATCTATTGGAATTTCATTACTAATTATAAAAACTGGACTAACAATCCTATACTCCAATATCAACATATTACTTGATAAAAATATCTTATCTACCTATGAAATAGAAGATGTAGTAAAAGATATAAATGAAATAAAGGAGGTACATAATGTACGAACAAGAGGAACAGCTTCAACAATTTTTTTAGATATGCATCTAGTATTATCTAAGGATTTATCACTAGCTGATGCACATAGGTTATCACATATTTGTGAAGAAAAGATATGTGAGGAATATCCTGAAATTAAGGATGTATTAATTCATATTGAACCTGAAGAGGGTATGGATGATAAGATTGAATATGAATAATAATACATCCACCATTTTTTTTGAATCTATTTTTAATGATTTTTTTGAATTTAATAATATTTCTTTTAATATAATTTTTTAATAAATTATTTCATTTA